>NZ_JAOQJY010000016.1:68616-75778 GCF_025567525.1 Gallintestinimicrobium propionicum
GGGGGTACGCTTAATATAACATTAAGCTTTATCGATTGGCTTTTTTCGCTCTCGCCTTTCGATGATTCCATTTTATCTTTTTTCTGAGATTTGTCAACATGCCCCAAACCCGCATAAAATCAAGGGTTTTTGTCACTTTTTTAATCTGTTTTCGCTTCTTTTTATCCGATTTTATAAAATATATCCATGAATTGTGAACACTTTTTTCCGTGAGGGATCGTTCCCACATTCTTTTGCACAAAAACTTTTTCTATTTTCTCAAAACTTTGTAATAATTTATTTTTCGATGCCAGGATCCTTTGCTGGATTCACCGGGTTTCGCGGTATTCGCCAACGTCTCGAGCAAGCTTGGGCTTTGGCTCATTACACGTGAAAAAAACCAGCTGCCATTGGGGGATGGCAGCTGGTTAAAAAAGGGGGGGTATAAAAAAGAGGGGGATAAGCAATTTTTACGCCACTGCGAATTTCTGAATCGCATCTACGAATTCAGCGTTTTCACCATGGCAGTTTACGGTAAAAATCTTGGCAAGACCAAGACTGAAAATTCCAAGAATGGATTTTGCATCCACAATGGTGGAATCATACTGAATATCTATATCAAAGTCGCATTTTTCTGCTGCCCTTACGAACTCCTGGACATCAGCCGTCGCATTCAAACGGATTTTCATTTTGTTCATGTTATTCATGCCGATATCTCCTTTCGAACAGTTTCCAAATTTTTTTCTTCAGCAGCTTTCGCTGTTGTTGGTTTTATTTTATGCAGTTTTGGCAATTTGTCAACACGTCCGTTTTCCTTCTGTTTTGAACCATTTTTGTGAAAAAAGAAAGGTTTTTGTCCTGTTTTTTCCTGTCTTTTGTCTCTTTTTCTCTATCCTGATTCAAAATGTGAATCTTTTATGAAATCGTTCTCATATTTCTTTTCGCAATTTGTCCTTATTTCTGCAAAAATTTTGTCAAATATTCTTTTTCTCTTTTCCCTTTTTTCTTTTTTTCCCTTGTGCTACACTAACTACAGACCAAAACGGTTCTCAGAAAGGACTTGAAACTATGGTAAAAATAATTTCCGACAGTACCTGTGACCTCACCCCGGATCTGCTTTCAAAATATGATATCGACATTCTGCCGCTTCATATCCTGCTTGGAGAGAAGGAATATAAAGACGGAATAAATATTACTCCGGATCAAATCTATTCCTGGTCAGATGCTAATAAAACGACACCCAAAACCTCCGCACCCGCTCTTTCTGAAACAATTGAGCTATTTCGCCCTTATGTGAAGGAAGGACGCAATATCGTCTGTTTCTCGATCTCTAACAGTATGTCCTCTTCCGGCAATGTTATGCAGCTTGCGGCAGAAGAACTGAACGCACAGGATCTGATCACGGTGATCGACTCTGCAAATCTATCCACCGGCATTGGTCTTCTGGTCATAGAAGCCGCTCTTCTGGCACAAAACAACAAAACAGCGGCAGAAATCTCTGTCGCTGTAGAAAGTTTAAAACCGTATGTCCGTGCCAGCTTTGTCGTTGACACACTCACTTACCTGCATCGCGGAGGACGCTGCAGCGCCATCGCCGCCATGGCAGGAGGTCTTTTAAAGCTCCACCCCCAGATCATCGTAGAGCACGGTGCCATGAAACCGACAAAAAAATACCGGGGCAAAATGGATTCCGTTATCCTTTCCTATGTGAAAGATATGGAGCCTGCTTTAAAGCATGCGCGTCCGGATCGCGTGTTTATCACACATTCCGGCTGTGAGCCAACCATTATAAATGCGGTCCGCTCCTATCTCGAAGGTCTCGGAATCTTCCGTGAAATCCTCGAAACCCGGGCAGGCGGCGTAATTTCCAGCCACTGCGGTCCCGGAACCCTCGGCGTTTTATTCATCGAATCCTGATCTGCCGTCCTTTTTGTCAGCTGAGTTTACATACCTCCTGCCAAAGAGGACAGGCATTTTCCTGTCAGAAATCAGATCAGGCAATACGCAACTGCCGCCAGCACTGTCTGAAGAATCAGGAAGCGCACAACAACCTGCGTATCCGACCAGCCAAGATTCTTACGCACATGATCATGCAGCGGTGTTCTCGTCTTTTTCAGAATGGAAATCTTCAAAAAGCGCTTAAGCGCTATCTTCACAAGCCCGATTCCACCGTCCACGATCATTACTGCAGCCAGCAGAATATAGATAAACGGATGCGTGGATTTCAGCGCGATAACCGCGATATAAAATCCAAGGGCCCTGGAACCTGCATCACCCATCAGCATGCTGCTGGGTGAGCTGTTAAAGTACAGATAAGCAAACAAAACCGAAAGGAACAAAAAGTTCGCCATCGCGTATTTCTGCAGAACGGGCGCAAACAGCACGCCAAACGCCAGAAGTGTCACACTGCAAAGACTCGCGCACAGACCATCCACGCCGTCCGTACAGTTCGTCACGTTGACCGAAACCCAGATCAGAATCACGCCGAGAATCAGAAACAGTGCTTTCGGAATCACGATTTCATCCGCGCCGAAACAGATCGTCGTGGAGTTAAAATTCATATAAGTTAAAACCGCTACGACAGAAATGACGAGGTCGATCAGCCCTTTCTTGTATTCATTCCAGGGTGTCTTCGAAGCGTCATCCAGATATCCGCTGATCATCATTGCAAACAGCAAAATCGCATAGATCACATACTCGACGTCAATCGGAAGAAATAACACGCTGCTGATTAAAAAGCACAGCACAAAAATGAAACCAACCCCGCGCAGCTTTCCTTTCGACAGGCTTCCATTTACGGCAAACGCCCGCCCCTGATCACTGGGCAAAAAGGAAAACGGATGCTCCAGTAAAAAAAAGGTCAGAATAAACGTCACGATCATTCCGATCATCAGGATATGATTCGTGCTCAGATAATGTTCCAGAATCGAATACATAACTTCTATCTCCCATCGACTTATTTGCAGGCATCCGCCCTCGTCGGAAGCCCTACTCCGATAGTATACGGCGATCCCATCAGGATTTCAATCTTTATTCCAGTGCTTCCTACTACACGTTATCCGATCCAGTGCATCATCGTCGCCAGAAGCTGCGGCACCTCCACGGGCTTGCCCATGTGGGCGTCCATTCCGGCGTGCAGCGCCCGCTCGCTGTCCTCCGCAAACACGTTCGCCGTCAGCGCGATGATCGGCAGGTGCTTTCGTTTCAGCTTCTTTTCATACTGGACGAATCCGTCCGGCTGCCTCGTAGCCGTCCATGCTGCGCACAACCGGATCGTCATACACCGCAATCGCCTCATCCGCCGCCAGTTCCTTTGTCAGCCTGCTCTCCTGTTCCAGAAACGGACGCAGATACAGTTCAAAAAATTCTACGATGTTGAAGCTGGTGATCATCCGCATTCCTTTCCAGAACTGTTTTCTTTTTTCTTTCCATGCTCTTCCTTGACTCCTTCCTTAATCTCCCAGTGAATCAGGAAGGTCAATGCGGCGCGCAGGCCGATAATACCGGCAACTGTCAGGATTTCTTTCCATTCCCGAACAATAACCGTCTTTAAAATTTCACTGCAGAGCTTAAATTCCAGCCCGACCGCCAGCCCCTGCGCCAGCGTAATTTTCATTTCCGGCTCTCTGCGCACGTAATTCCAGAACCCTTTTGCCCCGGAAATAATAATGACAATGACTCCGATAAATTCAAAACATAGAATCGCAATCTCTACAATGTGCTGCATCACAAGCTCCATCATTTCTATCATACTGTCCCACATAACGTCCTCCGTTCTGCAATCGCTATTGCGATATTGCGTCTCTCCTTTTGTGATAGTTCCATGATAACCCGATCTACCTGTTTTCACAAGAAAAAACTGCAGCGTAGATGGAACCCCGCCCGTCTCCGTCTACGCTGCAGTATCTCTTTTGGCACGTTGTTCTATTGTTCGATAAAGCGTTCGATTTCGTCCAGATCTGCGGATACCAGAACCCGCTTGAAGTCTTCTTTTTCCGAAAATCCGACTTCCACCATCTCCTCAAAAATCTTCTTCAATGCCTGATAATAGCCGTCGGTATCAAACAGCACGCACGCCTTGTTTTCGATTCCAAGCCGCGCCAGGCAGATGACCTCGGAGATCTCATCCAGCGTTCCCGGTCCTCCCGGCAACGCCACATAAGCGTCCGCAAGCTCGATCATTTTCTGCTTGCGCTCCGCCATATCCTTTGTCTCGATGCACTCTGTCAGCCCCGGATGACGTCGTTCCTGAATCAGCTTCACATCAGGAATCACGCCGATGACCTTGCCGCCGCCTGCCAAAACCGCGTCCGCCGTCGCGCCCATCAGTCCCGTGCGGGAGCCGCCGTAAACAAGGGTATGCCCGTTTTGGGCGATCCAGCTGCCGAGTGCTTTTGCACCTTCCGTAAAGGAAGGGCGGTTGCCTGACGCTGAGCCGCAATATACTGCAATATTCATATCTGTCTCCATTTCTGCCGCGCTGCCCGGCTGCGTATTCCGTCATAATCTGACAGCACTGCCTGTTTTCAATCGCTCCGTGCATCCCGTCATGCCGGCACTATTTTTCTTCTGTAATCTCTTTATAAAATGCCACTGCACCGGCAATATCCGCCTCATCCGGGTGTCCCTTTGCAAGACCGCCCATCAGTTTAAACGGCCCGAACGTATCGTAGCCCTTACAGCCATATTTTCCCAGAAGGACGCTGTTTTTGGCTGTCAGCGCTTTTTCGATCGAAGTATAATCCGCTTTGCCTCCGTAGGTGCTGATAAAAAAGGTCTGCTTATTCTGGGGCATATTGACTGCCGCAAAATTCAATACCGCCTGATGAAATTTCGAATAGTAAATACCGGATGCAAATCCGATCCTGTCGTATCGGTTCAAATCCTTTTCCGGAATCTTTACCGCGTCAATCAGATCCACCTCATATGCCGCCGCGATTGCGTCCAACAGCTTCTTCGTATTCCCATGATGAGTGGATGCGTACACAATTGCTGTTTTCATGATCTGTCTCCTGCCTTTTTGCTTACGCTCTGTTTTTTATTATACTTCCCGACAGACCGGAAATCAACGGACGATTTTGTCAACATCTTTACTGGAAAACATCTTGCTATTTCCAATATAGAGTGTTAGAATGCCCGTATAAGCAGATTGTATGCTTTTCTTCGACAAATTATCGTACAATCTGCCGTAACAAAACACGATAGAGGCGCGGACTTCATCAGTACCGTGCAGGAGAACGCTCAGGACAGCTGCCTGCATAAGAAAGGGAATTCCGCCGAAGGGATTTATCCGTCCGGGATGTTTCCCTGGGCTGCATCAGAATATGCTGCAGACTGTCACAATTATGTGGAGCGCTATCTGATATTGCCAGAAAGAGGAAAAAGACCGTAGATGTGGCAAGATTAGCGCCGCATCTACGTTTTTTTTTGTAAATTTTTGTAAAGGAGAAAGATTATGAAACCATTCAAACTGCCTGCAAGGCTCTGGCAAACTCTTCTGCTCATTCTGACCGCAGCTGCATTCAGCCCGCTGTCTGTTTTCGCAGCAGAAGCAGGGGAAGAAGCTTACACTCCGTCCGTTTATGCAACCGCATGGGCGCTGCTGCCTCCCATCATCGCGATTGGTCTTGCGCTGATCACAAAAGAAGTTTATAGTTCCTTATTTTTAGGAATTGTAATGGGAGGTTTGTTATACTCCGGTTTTTCCTTTGAAGGAACGACCATGCATGTTCTCGAAGACGGATTTATCAGTGTGCTGTCCGACAGCTATAACGTCGGCATCCTGATCTTTTTGGTTATCCTCGGCACAATGGTCAGCCTGATGAACCGTGCCGGCGGCTCCGCTGCGTTCGGCCGCTGGGCCCAGAAAAAAATCAAAACAAGAGTCGGTGCACAGCTTTCTGCCATTGCCCTCGGCATTTTAATTTTTATTGATGACTATTTCAACTGCCTGACTGTCGGCAGCGTTATGCGCCCCGTCACAGACAGCCATAAGGTATCCCGCGCAAAGCTGTCTTACCTGATCGACGCAACCGCAGCACCGATCTGCATCATCGCGCCGATTTCTTCCTGGGCCGCTGCAGTCAGCGGCTTTGTAGAAGGCGAAGACGGTTTCTCCATCTTTGTCCGCGCAATTCCTTATAACTATTATGCACTGTTCACCATCGCCATGATGATTCTGATTACCGTATGGAACTTTGATTACGGCCCGATGGCAAAATATGAGACAAATGCTTTAAAGGGCGATCTGTTCTCCGACAGCAAGGAAGAAAAAGACACCCAGCGGACCTTTGAGAACCCCAATGGCCGTGTGCTCGACCTCATTCTACCGGTTCTCGTGCTGATCATCTGCTGTGTCCTCGGTATGCTGTATTCCGGCGGCTTCTTCTCCGGCGTCGATTTCGTTTCCGCATTCGCTGGCAGCGATGCTTCCGTTGGACTTGCCCTCGGCAGTATTTTTGCCCTGCTGCTCACGATTCTTTACTACTGCCTGCGCCGGATTATGAGCTTTAGGGAATGCTGCGACTGTCTGCCTTACGGTTTCAAGGCAATGGTTCCCGCAATCCTGATCCTGACCTTTGCCTGGACCTTAAAGGCCATGACCGACAGCCTCGGCGCTGCGGATTTTGTTGCCGGTACCATCAGTCAGGCAGCTGGAAACCTGATGGCGCTCCTGCCTGCCATCATCTTCCTGATCGGTGCGTTCCTCGCCTTTGCCACCGGAACCAGCTGGGGAACCTTTGGTATCCTGATCCCGATCGTTGTTGCAGTGTTCCAAAACACCGACCCGCAGCTGATGATTATCTCCATCTCCGCCTGCATGGCCGGCGCTGTCTGCGGCGACCACTGCTCCCCCATCTCCGATACGACAATCATGGCTTCCGCCGGTGCACAGTGTGAGCATGTCACCCATGTCACCACGCAGCTGCCCTACGTCATCACCGTTGCAGCTGTTTCCTTCGTCACCTACCTGATCGCCGGATTCGTCCGCAATGTCTTGATTATGCTCGTGATCGGCTTTGCACTGATGGTTGCAACGCTGTATGTGATCAAGCAGATCGCGGGAAATAAGCAAACCGCGTAAGTTAAGAAAAGTATGCAGCGGAGGATTTTGGATCCGCCGCTGTGCGGGCGCGAAAGTTGTTCGCATCAAAAAACTGGCGTGCTGCCGGTGGAAACCATT
>NZ_JAOQJY010000016.1:75957-87069 GCF_025567525.1 Gallintestinimicrobium propionicum
GTCAGCCTATCAGATATTCAGCAGGTCGCTATATACCTTCAGTGCACCGTCTGTCTCATGGGCCAGTACGCGTTTTGCCAGAACCTTACCCAGCTGTACGCCTTCCTGATCGAAGCTGTTTACATTCCATGCAAAGCCCTGGAACATAACCTTATTTTCAAAATGTGCAAGCAGTGCACCCAGAGTCTTAGGGGTCAGCTGGTCGCCGATGATAATGCTGGAAGGACGTCCGCCTTCGAAATTCTTATTGCGGTTATCATCTGCCTTACCGCAGGCAAATGCAACGATCTGTGCAGCCACGTTTGCGCACAGCTTCTGCTGGCTGGTGCTGCCCTGAATGACAACGTCCGTGCCGATCTGGCTATCCTTAAATCCGATAAACTGCAGCGGAACGATATCGGTTCCCTGATGCAGCAGCTGATAGAAGGAATGCTGTCCGTTGGTTCCGGGCTCACCGAAGATCAGCGGTCCTGTCACATAGTCAATCGGCTCGCCAAAGCGGTTGACGGATTTACCATTGGATTCCATATCCATCTGCTGTAAATGTGCAGGGAAACGGCTCAGTGCCTGGGAATAGGGCAATACAGCTGTTGCAGGATAGCCCAGCACGTTGCGCTCGTATACACCGATCAGTGCATCCAGCATTTCCGGGTTCTCCAGCAGGTTCTTGTTGGTCGCTCTGCGGTCAACCTCTGCCGCGCCCTCCAGAAACTGTGCAAATACTTCCGGTCCGAATGCCAGAGATAATACTGCACCGCCAACTGCTGAGGTGGAAGAATACCGTCCGCCGATAAAATCATCCATGAAAAATGCTGCCAGATAATCGTCGCTCTTTGCCAGAGGAGATGTCTCACTGGTAACTGCGATCATATGCTTCGATGCATCAAGTCCTGCCTTTGCCAGCGCATCCTTTACAAAGGATTCGTTGGTCAGAGTTTCCAGTGTCGTACCGGATTTGGAAACCAGCACGAACAGGGAATGCTCTACATCGATGGAATTTAAAACTGCAGCCGCATCATCCGGATCAACGTTGCTGATGAATTTTGCTTCCATCTTGAATGCACCGTTTTTCTTTGCCCAGTTCTCCATTGCAAGATACATGGCACGGGGGCCTAAGTCACTTCCGCCGATACCGATCTGTACAACTGTTGTAAACTTCTCGCCTGCAGCGTTGGTGATTTCACCGGCATGTACCTGATTGGCAAACTCTGCGATCCGCTTCTGCTGTGTTACATAAAATTCGCGCTTATCTACGCCGTCTGCCTCGACCTTGCCGCCCAGCTGTCCACGTGTCAGCTGATGCAGAACCAGACGCTTCTCTCCTGTATTGATAACTGCGCCATTGTACAATGACTCATATTTTTCTACCAGCTGAGCCTCTTTGGCAAGCTTGTCCAGAATTGCGAGCACATTGTCATCGACTGCTTTTGCCGCATAATTAAAAGTCAGACCATCCACGATCGGGGTGCTGTAGGTTTTTACACGCTCCGCGCCATTTTCTCCGGACATCACTTCCGCCAGATTGATACGCTCTGCTTTTTCCAGCTCCTGATAAGAAGCCAGTGTATCCAAATTGTTCCAGTTCAGCATAACAGATTCCTCCTCATGCAATTTTATTTTTCAGGTTTCCTTGTTATAATTCTGACAACTCGTTTTTGATTATACTATTCTACGTTTCAAAATTCAACAAAAAACCTAATGTATTTTGAGGAATCTAACATTTGGCACTCTCATAAACAATAGTTCCCACGAAAAAAAATGATGTCGGATTCCCCAAATTTTCCTGATAGAAAAGAAAGATTTCATGAAGTTTCTTTTTCGATAAGGACTGTTATTCAGTGCTGAACATTTTCTACAGAATGTTCAGCAGTTTGCAGTTTTTTCAGACGGTTGACCAACTCATGATCCGGATTATGCCTGATTCTGCATTCCTTATCGAGCATCATTACCGCTTCATCGCCATCGGCACATGCGGGCCATTCTATCCCGGAAATTTCCGGTTTTCCAGTCCTTGCAAAGCTTACCCATGCCTGACAAATCTGCTCCTGCATCCGATTTGTTTCCTCACCGCAATTGCACACCGGAACCTTATCGATATTATGAAAGACGAACGGAATTTCCGAACAGTGCCATGCAATTTTTCCATCGAACATCGGGAATTCATAGGTAAACTGAAAAGAATAAATCTTGCTGTCCGGACACTTTACCCGCTCTTTGATAAACCGGATTGTCGGTTCCCGAAAGATCGTATCCACTGACAGAAGATCAATCGGCGCTTTATCCGGGTAGATTTTCAGGAATTCTTCTATCAGCTCAATTCCTTCTTCTCCCAATGCATCGCTTACTTTTTCTTCCACTTCTTTTCTGGTAAATTCATATTTTCCGGAAATCGCCGGTCCGAAATCAAATTCTCCAAGCACAGTACCGATCAGCAGCGGAATTTTTTTCGTTTCTTCCCGAAATCCATGTTTGATCGCATCTCCGAAATAACTTTGATTTTTGTGAGGATGATTTCCGACATATTCGCCTTTTTGTGCAACCTTCGGTGCTGCATTTTCATAAGCCTGCGCAAGCTGATCATAAGGAAGGGTTTCCAATTGATCGACATCTTTTTCTTCCAGACCCAGCTCTACAAGCATTGCTTTGACAATCTCTCTTCCGTTCCCGTCCTCTATATCGCCGAGAAGATCCGGATCTACTACGCCGCTTTCAATAATTCCCTTATGGAACAAACCATCCGCTTCAGGCATTTGTAAAAGCGACCAGACTTTTACTCCGCCGCCGGACTGACCAAACAGGGTTACATTTTCCGGATCTCCGCCAAACCCTTCAATATTATCCCGGATCCATTCCAGGGCTGCAATCAGATCCAAATTTCCTGCATTCGCAGAATCCTGGTATTTTTCTCCAAACGGAGACAAATCCAGATATCCCAACACATTCAGCCTGTGATTCACCGATACGACAACAACATCTCCGGCTCTGCTTAAATTTTCTCCGTCATAGGCGAGCTGTTCGATGGAAGACCCCGCTGAAAATCCGCCGCCGTGCAGCCATACCATAACCGGACGTTTCCTGCCATCCCGAATGGACGGCGTCCAGATATTTAAGTTCTGGCAATCCTCTTTTTCTGACCAGTACATATGCGGAACCATCATTTCCCCATTTCCGCCCGGCTGTTCCGGATGCAAAAGCGGGCTCACATAGCCATAGGACTGTACATCTTTGACTCCGTCCCAGGGCTTTACCCGTTCCGGTTTCCGGAAGCGCTGCGCATGCGCATACGGAATTCCTTTAAAAATGCAGGTTCCCTTCCATTCATATCCCCGCAGTGCCCCCTCTTTTGTCTGCACGACTGGATAGTCTTTCTGATAAATAAATTTGTTCATGTGCGTTCTCTCCTCTTTCGTATTTTTTTAACTATTCCACCCCACTGTCGTAAACAATAGAATGCACGCTCTGCGAGCATTCTATTGTCATGAACAATAGAATATACGCTCTGCAAGCATTCTATTGTCACGAACAAAAAACCGGCAGGTGATATCCTTTTTCAGGAACATCAGCCTGCCGGATCTTCCTTTATTATACCATAGGAAATTCCGCCATAAAATGACAAATACTGATCAGTTATACATTATCTTTGAGAATGCCCTTTAAAATATCTGCGGATTTTTTCAGCGCGAGCAGCTCGGTTTCGCTCAGCTCGATCGGCACAACTGTCTCAATTCCGTTTGCATCCACCACTGCCGGAATGCTGAGTACCACGTCGTAGAGACCGTATTCCCCGGTCATCAGGCTCGATACCGGCATGATCGACTTCTCATCCCGCACAATCGCTGAGCAGATTCTGACTACCGCCATCGCAATGCCGTAATAGGTTGCATGTTTTTTAGAAATGATTTCATATGCGCTGTTTTTCACATGATCGAAGATCCTCGTCATCGAATCTTCGTGGTTAAAATGTCCGCGCAGCTCGCAAAAATCACTGATCTTCAGTCCGCCGACACGGGCATCGCTCCATGCTGCCAGTTCACTGTCCCCGTGCTCGCCGATGATATAGGCATGCACGCTTCTGCTGTCTACACCCAGATGCTCGCCAAGCTCATACCGAAATCTTCCTGTATCCAGAACGGTTCCGGAGCCGATGACGCGGTTTGCGGGATAGCCCGATTCCTTCAGCGCAATATAGGTCAGAATATCCACCGGGTTGGAAACGATCAGCAAAATGCCTTCAAAATCCCGCTTTTTGATCTCACCGATGATGGACCGCATGATCTTTGCATTTTTCTGGATCAGATCCAGCCGTGTTTCCTCCGGTTTCTGATTCGCTCCTGCTGTAATCACAATGATCGCTGCATCCGAAACATCGTCATAGGTTCCTGCATATATTTTCATCGGACTCGCGAAAGCCATCCCATGACTGATATCCAGAGCCTCTCCCTCTGCCCGATTCTGATCCGCATCGATCAGCACCATCTCAGAAAACAGCTTACTCTGCATCAGTGCAAATGCAGAAGCCGATCCTACGAAGCCGCAACCTACCATTGCTACTTTTCTACTATTTAACGCCATTGATATTTCCTCCTGATCTTTCTGTCTTTCCACGCAACGCCGTTTTGTATAGGCTTCGCTTTTCGAAGCTTTAAAAAAACAGCGCTGCATAACTAATTATCCGCCCTTCCTGCCATCTTTCAGCGGACAATCTTTTCAAAGTCTGACGCCGGGTGTTTGCAGATCGGACATACATAATCCTCCGGCAGCACTTCTCCGACATACTCATATCCACAAATCTTGCAGCGCCACACGGTCTGACCATTCTCAGTCTTTCCGACCGCTTCCGGCTTCGGCTTGATCTCCTTTAGATAATATTCATAGGTTACGGATGGCTCCTTACTCAAAACATCCATATCCGTGATCTCTCCGATGAACATCGTATGGGAGCCGAGGTCTATCATATGATCTGCCTTTGCCGAAATATATGCATTTGTGCCCTCTGTCACATAATAAATTCCATTTTCGCCGCGTCTGCAGGCTTCGTATCCTTCAAACTTGTCCACATCCCTGCCGGACTGAAAACCGAACCGTTTAAACAGCTCAAAATCTGCTGCCTGACTGAGGACTGAGACCGTGAATTTCCCCGTGTTCACAATCATATCATGAGTCGCATTCGCCTTATTTATACAGATACTCAGCTGATTCGGCGCAGACGCTGCCTGAATCGCCGTATTGATGATGCAGCCGTTATCCTTTTTTCCCTCTTTGGCAGTTAAAACAAATAATCCGTAGCTTAATTTATACATTGCTTCTTTATTCATTTTGATTCCTCCCGTCTTTTTCTTTACTTGTATTATATCCCAATCCTATTCCAGCGTCAATATAGTAATAGTAATTATTACTAATTTTATTCATAACAATAGAATGCTCGCAGAGCGTGCATCTATTGTTTACGAGTTCGTTCTTGTTCCCACACGGTAGATAAAAAACGGCAGAAAATTCTATTTCGAATTTCCTGCCGAAATTTTATTATGTTCTTAAATTTCCGGTTTAGGGCTTTTCGATAATCCCATACTTGCGATACAGCTCTTTTCTTGCCTTTTCATCTGTCGCCGCAAGCTTTGCATTCGCGACATCACCCTTACTGAGTAAAATATCCATCAGCTTGCCGAGGGCATTTTCTCCTTCTTCACGACCTTTTTGGATGCCTTTCTCAATGCCTTTTTCAATGCCTTTTTCTTCTACATATCCAGATAAATTGCACATTAAATCAACCTCCCGGGATAATCCGCTTTCCATTTTCATGGAATATTTTTCTTTTAACAATGATTTTTTCTGTGTCACTGGAATTTCTGGCGACAAAAGTGTATTTAACATTCCGATAAATTCATTCGGATAGGATTTACTTTCTTTTAATCCAATCACTACTACCGAAAGTTTATCATAAGAAGCCCTGTCATCCGGGAATCCGGGGACAACATCCCGTTTCTCCATCCGGTATTCTGAAATCGCATTTCCGATATAATCCGGCACCCCAAAACACAACCATATCGAATAGACCTTTTTGATATCGTCGTAGTTACTATCACAAAACTCAGTGCCAAGCTGAGCCGAAATCATTCTTGCCCCGTAAAAAATCCCCCTCGTAGGAATTTTGTAACCCGGATACCAGGATTTCTGTGCCTCAACATTGATAATCAGACGAATTTTTTCTCTGCTTCGCAATACTACTGCATAAAATCGAATATCATAAGCTATTCGCCCTTCTCCATTGACTGCATCTTCATTTGCCATCCCAATAATAGTTTCTCCAGGATTTACTCCAACTGCTGCAATCTCCGGCATTCCTTCAATACATCCCTCAATTTCTTCCAACGACAGCTCTTGAAATTCTTCTGCAGTATTTTTCAGTATCCACGCCAATACTTCCTTCTGTGCCAACACTTTTCGACACTGAACATCATACTGCACCTTCATTTCTGCCACCGAAAGCGCTTTCGATAACTCGTTCACCATACAGAATCTCCTTCCTTTCAAATATATTGGCATAAATATATTTTAAAAGAGATTCTTTTTTCTGTCATTCAAGTTGTAATTGAATACCTACTCCCCATACTGTAGGATGTAACAAATCCAACGATTATTTGCAGTTTTTCTCTTTCATTTTTTTCAGATACTGCGCCTTCAGCTGGTTTTCTTCCCCCAGTCGTCTGATTTCCTCCTGCAGATGCTGCACATATTCCCGGGTCAGCTTCACTCCGCCGCGCACTGCCACATCGGAATGCTGCTCCATTTCATCCAGCCACTGCATCAGCGACTTTT
The DNA here is from genome assembly GCF_025567525.1 of Gallintestinimicrobium propionicum. NCBI lineage: Bacteria > Bacillati > Bacillota > Clostridia > Lachnospirales > Lachnospiraceae > Gallintestinimicrobium > Gallintestinimicrobium propionicum. The sequence goes on from NZ_JAOQJY010000016.1 coordinate 82,774, forward strand.
CCCTGATATCATTATAGGTATTGTCCGGTCTCGTAAACATGAATTCCTCCTTAAATCCCTGATGCAGAGCCGGATCCTTTATCCGGCATACGGCACATACTCAAAGCAGTCACTGATGGAAACACCGTTAATTCTTCCTTCCCACTCTTCTTCGGAAGGATGCTCCAGCTCAAACTCGCAAATTCGTCCGTCATCCAGCATTGCTTCCGCATATGCTTCGCCATCTGTTTTCAGAAGGACAAAATGCGTTCCGGCAGGGAGCGTCTCTTTCTGTCCGCTGCCGCGTTTTGTATTCGCCTCCCGCACAGACAGCTCCATATCAATGGACGAGGTCAGCTCCACTTTCCAGTCTGTATAAGTGGAAACAATTGTCCACAGCAAATCCTCTGTTTTCGGAATTCCATCTTCCTCTACATGGAATTTCTTGTAAGCCTCATAGGTTCCAAGAATATCAAAGCGTTTGCTCAGCACAAAGCTCTCCGGGTCAAAGGGCTGATTCGGATCAATTCCCAGATAATCTGCTGTTACAAGTCTCAGATCATTTTTCATCAGTTCAAAAATCTGCAGATATTTACCGTCCCCTTCTCCCATTGTTTCCAGATACAGCCATGTTTTCCCGTTCTGTGTCCGGATCAGATATCCATAGGCGCTGTAGCCACATCCGCCATAATAATCAGAGTCCATAAACATCTCCGTATCATAGCTGTTGTCGTCGCAGTGAATCACGATAGAGTCCGCATAATCATACTCATCCCGGTCTGCAGAATAGGAAATTTCCTCCTCTGCACCGTCTCCATCCAGATCCACCAGGCAGATTTCATCTTCTGCGATCGGAATCGCCCATTGATCCGAATTTTTCTGATATTGCTTCCGGATCAGCTCCGGATATTCTGTAAAGGACAAGCTTACGGCCTGCTCTCCTGACGCATAGGGTGCCAGCACATAAGTATTAAAATAAACGGTAATGCCATCACCTGACAGCGTCCACAACGGCTCCCCGTATTCCTCTTTATCGCCATAGAATACATTTTTTACGGTATCCGGATAATCCTCATAGAAACCGTATTCGTCTTTTCTTTCTTCCAGCTTTGCGCATACCTCTTTATAAAAGGTATCGTAATCGGACACCACATCGGAAAGCTTTAAATCCTTGCCGGATTTTACGTCATAATTACAGGTCTCCTTGAAGCTGTAGGGATGTGCCCCTCCCAGCCATTCATTGGTGTCCATATAATAACTCAAAACAAGGGAATCGGCTCTGGTGAAGGTAATATTTCCTTCGATCGAAAGCCCTGTCATTCCCACTCCCTCATCCCAAAGCTCCCTGTTATCCGAAATTACATTTTTGTAGGCCCCCATCTGACTTTTGTAAGTCTTCTGGTTCCATTCCTCCAGGGAAGCGCAAAGAGCATCATGCCCTTCCTCTATAACCAGGATCTTCGGTATATCAATGCTGATGAGGGTTTCATAGCTGTCCTGATCATATTCTGCCTCATAATCATAATCGACAAACATTGGCAAAACTGTCGCTGCACCAGTTTCAGCGGCAGCTTCTTCCTGCTCGTCTGCAGGCGTGTTTTCCTGCACGGTTTCCTGCTTGTTTTCCCGCTCTGCCTTGTGTGTCTCTTTTGCTGTCTGCTCTGCAGTTTCCTGTGTCGCCGGCTGTTTCTCTGCTGTCTTTTGTCCACAGCCTCCGGCAAAAAATAAGGAAATGCACAATAATACAGAAATAAGCCTTCTCTTTTTCATTTTCCCCCGTTCTGATGCATCCGCATCGTAAGCTTATAAAAGCTTATCCAAAAATTGATTTAACAGTTTCCAGCGCTGCAATACGCTTTTAAGGCAGCCTTTAAGGCTTCATATCTTTGCCTTTTTTCCTCTTTGGCAAAATGTACTTTGCGGAACTGCTCCGGATTATTTTCATAATCCAAAGCTTCCTCTCCAAACTGTTCACTGGTCAGATCAAACCGCCAGTCCCCGATTACATTATAACAATGATAATTCCCGCCCGGGCGTAAAACTCCGTATACCTTTCCTCCAAAAATATCCTGGGCAAGAAAAGCGGTAATGGAACATTGCCCCAGGGTAGGATTTTCCTTTGTCCAGTCTTTCCGCATCCGCGGTGCACAGGTATCTGCACACCAGAGCTTTGACAGTGCGTCATACAGCTGTCGCGGGTTATGGATCCCCGGATATTCTTCTGTTATTGCCGGAGCATCTGCATGCTCCCAACCCCAAAATTGATAGCTCATAGCCTTATATCTTCCTTTTATATTGTTCTGTTTTCTGCACGATCCGGCATCCGAGATATCCGCACAGGATTCCCAGAAGCGCTCCACCCAGAATATCTGTTGGATAATGTACATACAAATACATTCTGGAAAATGCAATGAAAGCTGCCAAAACCAATGCTGCCTTCCACAGGTACTTTTCCCCTGCAAAATAGAGCGCCGATGCAGCGGCAAAGGACACTGCAGTATGTCCCGAAGGAAAGGAATAATCTGACGGATACGGAATCAAAAGCCTGACGGCATCATTGATATCGCAGGGGCGGATCCTTCTCACCAGATTTTTCAGAAACAGATTGCAGAATATTCCGTCCAGGATCAATGCTGCTCCCAGGATCAGACCGGTTTTTCGTGTTTTCGGGATCAGGAGCAAAATAACTGTAAGTACAATCCATATCACACCTCCGTTTCCAAAGCTGGTTATAAACGGCATGAGCACATCCACTGCCGGGGTTCTGAGGTTTTGAATCCCATCCAGAATCCAAAATTCCAAATTCATGATCCAGAGTCTCCATTCGTTTTGTAAATCGTTTCCAATGTCTCTGTCTCTATCATACCATATCAAACGCCCAATCATCCACCCCCTGCAGTTACTTTTGGGCAAAACAATCCCGGCAGCGTCAGGACTGCTGTCTGACCGCTGCCGGGATCCCTCTGATATCCTTCTATAAAATTTACCGGAAAATCATCTGTGCGAAGTCTGCAAAGCACGGTCTCCACACATTCCAGTCATGTCCTCCGTGATAAATTTTTCTGGTTTCCCGAACACCTTTTGTTTGGATAATTTCATCCTCCTCCAGGAACCTCGGAAGAAACCAGTCCTCATCTCCAATGCAGCGGAAAAACGTATGAAAATAGGTGTTGAAGGCCGCATCATCCATTGCCTTTAAATAAGACTGCCCGCCTGACTTTGGAACAATTCCGTCATGTTCTTCATCTCCTACTATCCTGTCTCTTAAAAAGCCGGAGAAAATGCCAACCTCGCTGAACAGCTCCGGGTGTTCACATATTATACGGGTCGTCTGTACAGAACCCATGGACAGTCCTGCCATACCTCTTTTTTCCTTGCTTCCCCCAAACTGATATTTTTTCTCTAGCATCGGAAGGATTTCCTCTACCAGCATCTGCCCATAAAGCGCACGATTCAGTTTAAGTTTTCCGTCGATTCGCTGCTTTACCATGCCATTTCCCATAACGATCGCAAAGGGCTTGATTTTTCCTGCCGCGATCAGATTGTCCATCAGGATATTCACTTTTCCTGTGGTTGACCAGGAAATCTCGCTCTCTCCAAATCCGTGCTGCAAATACAGAACCGGAAGCCCTGCAGACGGTACACATGGCGGAAGATATAGGATCAGCTTTTCCCAGTTATCAGAAATTTTGGATTTATAAAATTCCTGGGTCAGTGTTCCGTGGGGAACATCCCGAAGCTCAAATAATCCGTCTTCATCCGGCAGCTCAATATAGTTATACGGACGACCGTAGCCATGTGCGATGGGAAGCTCCGGGCTGAGAACCTCCTGACCATCTACACAGATCTGCACATAATTCACAGGCGTAGAAAATGGCAGTTCCAAAATCCACTTTTTCCCTGTTTTCGTAAACGGATACAGCTTCTCTCCCCACTTCATGGAGAGCTCTTTGGCATTTTCGCAGTCCAACTGCAAAAATGTCTTTCCGTCTTTTCTTATGAATGTGCCATTTTCCTCCAGAGCTTCCAGCTTCCGCTGTGAACTGATTTCTTCCATTTTGTTTCCCATTTTGTTTCCCTCTTTTCTGTTTCTGTCGTATCTGTTTCCAAATACCAGTACCTATTATATCAGTTTTTATTTCGTTTGTAACCTGGTAAGGATGCTGCTTATATCCATCTTCTTTTCGACTGCAGTAAACGCAACGTTCTCTCCATCGTGGATGAGGCTCCAGATTTCTCCGTATGCCCTCTTTTCAAGAAGCTCCGAAAGAAGGAAGGTCGAGGTTGCTCTCTTTGTAGCGAAGATAATCCTTCTCA
>NZ_JAOQJY010000017.1:0-86757 GCF_025567525.1 Gallintestinimicrobium propionicum
CGGCTTGTCTACACGATACTGTGCCTCTTTGACAAAACGGACTTTGGAATTATTGCGAATAAATTCACTGCCGCTTTTCAGTAGATAAATCAGATTCCCTTCGTATTCTTTATCGTCCAATGCATCATCAAAGATAGAGCCTTTTTCCAAGCCATTCCACCGGGTACAGAACATACGGGAGTTATAAACCGTGTGCTGATCGGTCATGAGCTTTCCGGCATTGGTCAGGAGTCCATTTTTATCAGTCAAACCAAAGGAAACATAATCGGATGGCTCAAAGCGGAGACCGGTCCGTTCCAGATAGGTTGCTTCCAGAAGTGTAAAGCTGTAATGCTTTTTTACCGCGTCTGTTGTTAGGGTATCAAAGGACTGATTGGTTCCCTTTAAGATCAGTTCATTCACAATGTAATCAGGGGCAATTACGCTTTTATTTCCAACACGGATATATGCTTCCATCACGCCGTCTGCCTTGTAATAATATGGGGTGCTGCGGACGGTGGAATTGACTTTTGAAAGTTTCAAATGACAAAATAGAGATACTATACCATTGCAAAAAAGAAGTGAGCACGATATAATATGGATAAGAAGGCAAAAGTCACCGCAATGGTGTGAAAATAGATTTTGGCTGTTTCCATAAGGAGTAGATCGAGAGGCGTTATCCTCAGTGGCTGAAAATACAGATGTGTGATGCTTGCAGCAAGCTATTTGTATAAGCCGAAAGGCCGCAGAAATGCGGCTTTTCCTAAATACATGAGTTAGCCAAACCTAACTTGTCAATGTGCGCGTGCTGGTTAGATAAATCTAACCACAAAAGGAGAGAAAGCAATGCGAGAACACAAGAGTTTCTGGGACAGAAATGCAGGTCTGTATGACTGCTTTATGCGAAAAGACAGGGCAGTATACGAGAAAATGTATGAGCTGATCCGTCCGGTCGTGAAAGACAAAACAGTGCTGGAGGTGGCTGCCGGAACGGGACTGATCGCCAAGCACATCGTAAAAGCAGCGGCACACATCGAGGCGACGGATGCCTCTCCGGAAATGATTACAGAGGCCAAACGGGGGAATTACTCTGCGAAGCTGCGTTTTTCCGTGCAGGATATGTTTTCTCTGACATACGCGAGCAAATCATTCGATGTTGTAATCGTATCAAACGCACTGCACATTGTGCCTCAGCCAGAAAAATCATTGCGAGAGATCAAACGGGTGCTGAAGGATGACGGTGTGCTGATCGCGCCTACCTTTACGCACGCAGAAAACTCATTTCCCGGCAAGGTCAAAGCCTTTTTCATGAATCTGGCAGGCTTTCCTCTCCACAGCAAGTGGACGAGTGAAGAATACCTAAAATTTCTGCAACAGAATGATTGGACAGTGCGAAAAAGTGTTGTTCTAAAGGCCACTTTTCCGCTGACCTATACGGAATGTGTGAAATCGGAGGTGTGATAAGATGTCATTTTTTGAGAACACCAGAAAGCCTGTGGGGCTTGGCGGGAAAATCATGGTCGCCATGATGAACCTGGGGCACAGTCCTGTGGCACGGTGGGGACTTCGCTTTTTGGAGCTTACTCTGGACGCCAAGGTGCTGGACTGCGGCTGTGGCGGAGGGGCGAACATCAAGAGACTTCTGAAAAAATGCCCGGAGGGTATTGTCAAGGGCATTGACTATTCCCCCGTCAGTGTGGAGAAATCCAAAAAGGTCAACGAGGTCGCCATAGCGGAGGGCCGCTGTACCGTTCTGCAAGGCAGCGTGGCGAATATGATCTTTGCAGGCGACTGGTTCGATGCGGTAACGGCCTTTGAAACCGTCTATTTCTGGCCCGATCTGCCGCAGTGCTTCCGGGAGGTTTACCGGGTGCTGAAGCCTGGCGGGACATTACTCATCTGCAACGAAAGCAACGGCGATACGGACAAGGACAAGAAGTGGACGGAGATCATCGGCGGCATGACCATCTACAAGGACGCCGAGCTGAAGACGTATCTGGAGCAGGCGGGCTTTCACGATGTGCAGATACACAAAAAGAAAAGCTGGCTCTGCATTACGGCGTGGAAATGAGGGGGCTAAATCATGAGTATCTTTGCATCTATCTTACGCAGCGTATACAAGCTCTCCGGCGCGAAAAAGGCGTTCGCCTTGCCGGAGGATGCACTGCGAAAGGAAATTGAAAAGCAGAACCGGCATCGTGGCGTTTTTACGCCCACCGACCGCAAGGCATATTATGAAACGATCGCGGTAAACGGCTTTCCCTGCCTGATCGTGCGAGAGCATCCGAAGCCGTCCGAGCGCGCGATCCTCTACTTCTTCGGCGGCGGTATGGTGATCGGCCCCGATAAGGGCGACCTGCCTGTGATGCGCAAGCTCTGCCGCGAGACCGGCTGTGATGTGTGGTTTCCGTTTTACCCGCTCTGCATGGAGCACTGCATTACTGAAACATACGCAATGGTGTACGAATGTTATCGAAAAATGATTGCACTGTATGGCGGCGGAAATGTCAGTACCTGCGGCTTTTCCTCCGGCGGCGCGTTGGCGCTTGGCATTGCGGCACATAATAACGCGCAGCCTGAACCGCTGTCGCAGCCAAGGCACATTGTTGCCGTATCCCCCGGCGAGGTGCCGTGGAACGATGCGGAAATGGCGCGGATGCAGGCACTCAATGAAAGGGATGTCGCCATCGACTATGCTTTCATGGTGACGGTGGAGAAGCTCATGCGGCATGGCTGCGAGAATGTACCGGACTATATGCTCTCCGGCTCACGGGGAGATTTTACCGGCGTAGGCGATATTCACTTCTTCTATTCTGCTGACGAGGTGCTCTACGGCGCATTGCCGGACTTTGAGGAAGCCTGCAAACGCGCAAATGTCCCCTATACGGTGTCTGCCCGCCCGAAGATGGTGCATTGCTACTGTATGCTGCCGATCTTCAAGGAGGCAAAGGAGGACTTTGCAAAAATCGTGGACATTTTGAAGAAATGAGGCCGGAAACGGTCGTGTGATGATTGAAACATGGAGGAAAACCCATGGAACGCAAAGAGACCATTCGCGGTGCGTACCGAATGACCGGCGAGAATAATTTTTATGACGGCATGATCACCTGCTCTACTCTGAGTGGGAAAGCGGTGTGCCGCTTGGTGTGGGCAATGAACAAGGCGGAAAACGACGCCTATCTGGAAAAGGCACTGTCCGGGATTCCGGAGCATTTCTCCGGTAAGCTGCTTGAGGTGCCTGTCGGAACCGGTATTTTGACCATGCCGGTTTATCAGACTATGCCGGAGGCAGACATCACTTGCCTCGATTATTCGCCCGATATGATGAGGCAGGCACGGGAAAAGGCTGACCGCCTGCACCTGAAAAATGTAACCTTCCGGCAGGGCGATGTGGGGGCGCTTCCCTATGAAGACGATACTTTCGACATCGTTTTGTCGCTGAACGGCTTTCATGCTTTTCCGGACAAGGAAGCCGCTTATCGGGAGGTTTTCCGGGTCTTGAGACCCGGCGGGACATTCTGCGGCTGCTTTTATGTGATGGGCGAGCACAAGCGGACGGATTGGTTTGTCCGGCATGTTTATGAAAAGGCAGGTTTTTTCACACCGCCCTACGAAACGACCGTCAGTTTGAAAAAACGGCTGGGGAAACTGTACAAAGCCGTAACACTTGGAACAGTGAAGAGCATGGCATGGTTCGTCTGCCGAAAAGCGGGTTAAATCTGAGATGGCCTCATGCACGCAAGAAAGAACAAGGAGGAAGCTGATGTACAAGGCGTTTGTTCGTGCGAAAAGCGGCTGCGACAAATGGCACGATTACGAGATGTCGGTTGCGCCTTATGAAACCGACAAACCTATTTATTATGAATTTACAGCGTGCCCGGCAGCGGAGTTTGCTATCAAGCACGGTCTTACGGATATTATGCCCGCCCTGTGTAATGTGGACTTTGCGTCCATGGAACTGCTTCATGCCAAGCTGGTGCGGACGACCACCTGCGTGGACGGCTGCCGATGCGACTACACCATCTGCGGCGATAAAGACCCGTACTTGAAGGGACATCCCGAATACCGGGATGAGGCGGGCTTCAGGAGGAATCGGTAATGCTTTTACAGGTGATTTTGGAAGGCATCGGGCTGGGCGTTCTGCTCATTTTGGTTTGCGCCATCGGTATCCGCAAGGGCGCGGTGGGCATGGTGCATCTTTACAGCCAGGAGGTGCAGGAGCGGTGCGTAACGCTGGGACTTACAACACACGCGAAAATCAAGCGAAATGCTTTGATTTTCAAAGCTGTCTGCGTCCCCGGATACATCGCCTATGTGCTGGTCTGCGTCTATGCGCTCAACGGCGCAAAGGGCTTCGTTCAGGGCTTCTGGCAGCTGCTCGTCATCTTATCCGTTATGAATCTCATTGACCGCTTTTTGGTTGATGGCTACTGGGTGGGGCACACGAACGCATGGACGATTCCCGGAACAGAAGATCTGAAGCCCTACATTACAGCCAAGGATAAGGGCAAAAAGTGGCTGTTCGGCACAATTGGTATGGCGGTCATTTCGGCAGCACTGGCGGCGATTATGATGCTTTTTATGAAAATATGAGGTGATAGAAATGCTGTTTCAAACATATGGCGACAGGAGGAATCCTGCCGTGCTGTTCTTTCATGCAATGGGTGTGACAGGAGCGAGCAGCGAACCGATTGTGAGGTATTTGCAGGATCGATATTTCTGCATCTTGCCCACCTCCACCGTTTACTGCGAGGGGCAGAAATATGTCAGCAAGCTGGACGAAATACGGCAGGTGGAGGACTTTCTGCATCGACAGGACGTGGAGCGGCTGGCGATGGTGGTCGCTTCTTCCATCGGTGCAGACCTTGCCATGGCGTTTCTGACGCAGACGAAGCTGCCAGCAGAGCACGCTTTCTTTGACGGCGGGCAGTTCGCCCAAATCGGAAAGGGCACGCGCCGCGTTATGACGCCGTTTTTGTATTTCGCCATCGAGAGCCTGTATTGGTCAAAGGGCGGCACACTGAAAAAGATTTTGTGGTGTGACGATGACTCCATAAAGCCGTATTTTATAGCCGCAGGGAAAAATCTGACCTACACAAATTTGCGGCGGCAGATTTCGGACAGTCTGGAGGATAAACCCTTTCCGACGTTTTCAAAAGAATTGCAAAAACATACCTATTTCGAGTTTGGCAGTATAGAAGATCATTTCAAATACCGTCAGGCGGTGATGGAAGCCTACCCCTGCGGCCATTATCCCGTGTTTGAGGGATACAATCACATGCAATATCAGATTCGCGATCCAAAGGGGTTCGCCGAAATGCTGGCACACATCGCCGAGCGTGACTGTATGCCGGAACTACCATTTATCAGAAAGTGAGTGATACCCATGAAATACAAAATCGAGAAAAACACCGTGCAGGAGACGCTGATCCTCCCGCTGTATTCCCGAAAGCTGTGTTCGGAACTGTATCCGAACCTTTACCGGGATGAAACGGCGGTGCATCTGATCGACCAGATCGACTACGACTTTTCGGAGGCAGAGAAAAATTCCCGCAGCCTGATGCAGCGTTTCGGTGCGCTGGAGGTGGCCATGCGGCAGAATGACCTTGCTTTTGAGGTGCGGGATTATCTGAAATCTCACCCCAATGCGGCGGTGGTCAATCTGGGCTGCGGGCTGGATAACACCGGCAAAGCCTGCGACAACGGCAGCTGTAAAATCTACAATCTGGACTTCCCGGATGTGATCGCCTTGCGGCAGCAGCTTCTGCCCGCCGGGGAGCGAGAGCAAAACATCCCCTGCGACCTGAAAGACCCCGCATGGTTTGACAAGATCGATGCCTCCGGCGGGGCGGTGTTCTTTGCCTCCGGGGTGTTCTATTACTTCCTGACGGAGCAGGTTCGGGAACTGGTGCAGGGAATGGCGGACGCTTTCCCCGGCGGAGTGCTGGTCTTTGATGCTGCCAACCGTACGGCAGTGAAGATGATCGCCAAAACGTGGCTCAGGACGGCGAAAATTAAGGATGTCGGCGCATATTTTGCGGTTTCGGATGCGAAAAGCGAGCTTTCCCCATGGGACAGCCGTTTGCAAGTGTCCAGCCGGGGCTATATGCTGGGGTACAACGATTTGAAAGATCCTTCTGTCAGCGGCTTTTTTCGGTTTCTTGCAAGGGTCGGGGACAACGGGATGAAAATGCAGATCGTGAAGATCGGATTTGGAGGCAAGCTATGAAAATTCTGGTATATGGTGCAGGCGTTCTGGGGTGCAATCTGGCAAGAAATCTGCTGCGCGCCGGAAAGGATGTCACCCTGCTTGCGCGGGGAAACTGGGCAGCGGAGATCAAGCAGAACGGCCTGCGGATCAAGGATAAATTTTCGCCCCGCACCTCGGTCAGCCGTATTCCGGTGGTGACTGAACTTGCACCGGATGCAATGTACGATGTGATCTTTGTGGTTCTGCGTTATACGCAGCTGGATTCCGTTCTGTACACGCTGCGGGCGAATCGGACGAAGAACATCGTTTTTGTGGGGAACAATGTGCAGGCGAGGGCGTTGGCGGCGGCGCTGCCGGAAAAGAACGTCCTGTTTGCCTTTGCGCTTTCTGCCGGGCATCGGGAGGCTGACCGGGTGGTCTCCATCGACCTGAAGAAGATCACCATCGGGCAGCTGACGGGCGCAACCTCCAATAAACAGTTGATCGGGCGCATCTTCCACGGCACAAAATATAAGGTTGTTTACGAGCCGAACATGGAGGACTATCTGCTCTGCCATGCCGCGTTTGTGATGCCTGCGGCCTTCGCCTGCTATAAGACGGACGGCGACCTGAAAAAGCTCAGGGGAGATACCGCGTACCTGAACCGTGTGCTGGATGCAAACATCGAGGGATACCGCGCCATCCGAGATGCCGGGCACACCATTCTGCCCAAGGGGGATGCGGATTTTGAAGGGGAAAAGTACCGCAAGACCTGCCTGCGCTTTTTCAAGCTGATGTGCGCCACCTCGCTGGGCAAGCTCTGCGCCTCCGACCACGCCATGAACGCCATCGATGAAATGAGTGCGCTGAACCGGGATCTCAAGAAATTTTTCGATGAGAACGGCGCAGCCTACCCGGTGTGGCAGGTGCTGGAAGCGGAAGCCGGGAGGTATCTGCAATGAAATACGCTGGAATGCCCTTTGGAATGTGGGTGCTGTTTGCCGGTTCCTTTCAAAAGCAGCTGACCACTGTGCTGGGCTATGATGCAGCTACCGCAAAAGCCATCATGAAAAAGGCAAAGCCGCAATACCGGCAGATCATCCGCAGGCTGCCGGAGTTTGAAAAGGCCGACCGCTTCAAAATGAATCTGGTCAACTGTGCCATGACTGGCGCGTTCGTTCTTTCCATGCCGCAGCGCCCGGAGGTGGACAGGCTGACGGATTACTATGCAAGATCCATGATGACAAAGCCCATGCAGTGGTTCTGCCGCAAAAGCGGAAAAAGCAAGTTCACCGCAAAGGATATTGCCGCTATGAAAGCCACTGCCGCCCTGAAAGCCGCCGACCGCAACCCCTATTCGTGGAACATGGAGTTTTACGAATACCCTGACGGCAGCGGCTACGAGGGACGCTTTACAAAATGCGGCATCTGTGTGCTGATGAAGGAGCTGGGGCTGTATGACCTGACCCCTGCTTTGTGCCATCTGGACTACACCATGAGCGAAGCAGGCGGTGTGACCGAATTTGTGCGGCAGTACACCCTTGCCTCCGGCGGACCCTACTGCGACTGCGGGTACAAAAAGAAGGGGTGACGTTGCGATTTTTGCATAAAATTTTTTGAAGGAGGTTCTTTCGTGAAAAAACAGTCCGATCTTTCCCGACTGATGAGCTATGCCGGGAACTACCGAGCCTTTACCTACGCTTCATGGGTGCTGTCTGCGGTCAGTGCGCTGGTGGCACTGGTGCCCTTCGTATACATCTGGAAGATCCTGCGGGATGTGCTGAACGCCGCGCCGGACTATGCGCAGGCGGTGAACATCCCCCATTACGGCTGGATGGCAGTGCTATTCGCAGTGCTGTCCTACTTCATTTACATTGCGGCGCTGATGTGCTCCCATCTGTCAGCGTTCCGGGTAGCGACCAATCTGCGGCTGGCGGTGTCGGAGCATCTGGCGGTGCTGCCGCTGGGCTTTGCCGAAACTTTTGGCAGCGGCAAGCTGCGCAAGATCATCCACGAAAGCACCGGAGCCGCCGAGACCTATCTTGCCCACCAGCTGCCCGATCAGTATAACGCCATCGCAACCCCGGTGGGGCTGCTGGTTTTGCTGCTGGCATTCGACTGGCGGCTGGGGCTGCTGAGCCTTGCGCCGGTGGTGCTGGCGTTTCTCATCATGGCGACCATGACCGGCAAGCAGATGGCTGAAAAAATGCGGCAGTACGGGAACGCCTTGGAGGCCATGTCCAACGAGGCCGTGGAGTACGTCCGGGGCATCCCGGTGGTCAAGACCTTCGGGCAGTCGGTCTTTTCCTTCAAAAAGTTCAAGGCCACCATTGACGAATACGAAAAGTGGGTCATCTCCTACACCAAAGACCTGCGCCTGCCCATGATGTTCTACACCGCCGCCGTCAACGGCGTGTTCGCCTTTTTGATCGCGGGCGGGCTGCTGTTCACGGCACACGGTGTCACGCCGGAATTCCTGCTGAACCTGCTGTTCTATATCATCATTACGCCGGTGATCTCCCTGACTTTGACCCGCATGATGTACATGAGCGAGAGCAAGATGGTGGTAGCGGATGCGCTGGCACGCATCGACTCGGTGCTGGAGGCGGCGCCCATGCAGGTGCAGGCTGTTCCGCAGTACCCGAAGGATTCCTCTGTCACGTTGCGGGATGTGCATTTCAGCTACGACGGAAAAACCGAGGTCATCAAGGGCGTTTCGCTGGAGATTCAGCCGGGGCAGACCGTGGCTTTTGTAGGCTCCTCCGGCGGCGGCAAGACCACTGTTTCCCGGCTGGCGGCACGGTTCTGGGACTACCAGAAGGGCGGCATCACCGTGGGAGGCATGGAGGTTTCCCGAATCGACCCGGAAAAGCTCATGAGCCTTTATTCCATCGTGTTTCAGGATGTGACCCTGTTTGACAACACGATACTGGAAAACATTCGTCTGGGGCGCAAAGGTGCCACCGACGAGGAAGTCTTTGCGGCGGCAAAGCTGGCAAACTGTGAGGAATTTGCCGAAAAGCTGCCGGACAAGTGGAACACCAACATCGGTGAGAACGGCTGTGCCCTTTCCGGCGGCGAGCGTCAGCGCATTTCCATCGCCCGTGCTTTTCTGAAGGATGCGCCTATCATTCTGCTGGACGAAGCCACAGCCAGTTTGGATGTGGAGAACGAAACAGCCATTCAGGAAGCACTGTCACGACTTATCATGGATAAAACGGTTCTCATTATTGCTCACCGAATGCGCACTGTTTCCAGTGCAGATAAGATTGTGGTGCTCAAAGATGGAGCAGTAGCAGAACAGGGATCGCCTGCACAGTTGCTGCATAAGGGCGGCATTTTTGCCCACATGGTACAGCTCCAGACTAAGAGCCAAGGCTGGTCGTTGGTTAAGGCATAACAGAGAAGGAAAGCGAAACGGTCTGAGCCCTGTGTACAGCACGGGATACAGATATGCTGGATTTGAACCTGCCAAAGAATAGTTATGTGTTTTTATGTAAACATCTGGAGGAAGGCATATATCAAGTTCCTGCTGTTTTTGCATCGGATGTACTGAAATGAAATACAGACTCTTTACGCTGTGCGGTCGAGAATGATGTGTTTGACTCGCTTCCGCAGGATTCGCTTTTGAACGAGTTGGAAATGGGGGATTAGGTGCAATATAGCTGCTGACGGCGTAGAATCTTGGTGGCTAACTTGGTGGATATCTTGATGGGTGTCATCCTCTAAGTTATCATGGGTTGTGTCATAGGACTTATCATTGGCTGTGCCCATGATAGAGTGATCATGAGTGATTTGCTGATCGAACTGTCCTGTATGCAGGATTGGCCTGGAGCACAGGAGACTGTGCAGGAAATCCTGAAAGGGGACGAGTAGAAAAAAGAGCAGCTGCATGAGCAGGAAGTGCAGAAGGAAGAAGAAAATAGACAGAGCAGTTGATGATGGAATGTCCGGTGCAGTGTGGGTGTAATGCTCATGTTGCATCGGTTTTTTTGTAAAAATAATTTTTAATAATGTTGATTTTTAACTGCTCTTAACTCAAATATTGCATCTTAACTTAAAAAGAGTTATAATACAGAAAAAGAGTTAAGATTGCAGGTGATGACATGGAATATCTCGATAAAGTTCTGGGAGTCAAGGTTACCTATGATGATGTGGAGTTTAAGCATTTGCCCAATTTTATAGCCACAAGGTACCGTTTAAGGATGGTGTCAATGATTGAACAGAAGATGATTTTTCTTTATCCTAAGACAGAACTGGAGCAGATTGAAGTACTGAAAAAACATATTGCTCGGATACAGAAAAATGAGAACTTGCCTGTTGTGCTGGTGCTAAAAGAACTTAGCTTTCGCCAGAAAGAATATTTGATTCGTGAGAAGATTCCATTTATTGTAGATGGAAAGCAAATTTATTTGCCTTTTATGGCAGTGTATTTGCAGGAACGGTGCAGCGCTGAAAAAAAGACAAGGGAAGAAATACTTCCATCGGCGCAGATGCTTCTACTGCATTTCATTTATGGAGGCGCACAGGAACTATCTACAAGTCAAGCTGCGAAGGACTTGGAACTGACACCTACTTCTATATCAAGGGCATCAAGACAGCTTGAAGAAATGGGATTGCTGCATATCAGAAAAGTCGGTGTGCAGAGGATCATGCAATCTGAGGATTCTCCGAAAACACTGTTCCAAAAGGCAGGAGATAAGTTGCTGAATCCAATAAAACGAACGGTTTATATTCCGAAAGAATTGGTGGGAACAGAGCTGTTGGAAAGTGGATATTCGGCGTTGGCAGAGTATTCCATGCTGAACACACCGAATGTCAGATGTTATGCGGCAGAAAGAATCTCTCAATGGAAAGATGTTATGTCCAATAGCTTGCAGAATTCGCAGGTGCAAGTGGCCGTAGAGATGTGGAGATACAATCCACGAAAATTGTCCACGCGAAATGCTGTAGATGAACTTTCACTGGCATTGGCATTGAGAGAAGATGCAGATGAACGGGTTGAAGAAGCAGTAGAAGAAATGTTGAATGAGCTGTGGAGGAAGATAGATGGTTACAGGAATTGATAGCTTTAAGGAATGGTTCAAGGGCAGTGAAGAACAATATGCTATCATTGGTGGAACTGGGTGTGACATTCTGATGACGGAGGAGGGACTGGACTTCCGTGCAACAAAAGTTCAGGTGTGCCGCAGTTTTATCGGTTTAGTCACTCAATTACAAATCAGTATCCTGCAATGATTGAACTTTTCACGCGAAAGCTGGATACCATCCAACTTCCAGAAGATGCAGTGCTAACACCGTTACCGATGGACGAAGATATTTCGAGTCTGTCTGCTATTCTTTTGGGCGATGATTACTATGAGTTTTTGAAGCAGGGGAAAGTCACCGTTGATGGAGTGACTGTCTTGGATGCGGCATATTTGATTCCGTTTAAGGCAAAAGCGTGGATGGATTTGACAGATCGTAAGGCCGCAGGAGAACACGTTGATATAGATATTTGAACAGACAAGGGCGTGTCAGCAAGGATTATCTTCTGATGGGCAAGCAATCCAAGTAAAGAGAAAAATGTGTCCACCAATTTTGACAACATCAAATTTACTTGACGATAGATTTGTAAATGGGATAAATGCTTGATTTTAGCGGACGCACCATAATGGTGACATAAGTTATTGAGGTGTTGCTTGAAGTTGTTCTAGTAATTTGTGATACTGAGGTTACATCTGCAGATGAACTAATTATGAAAGGAGTAGATTTAATATGGTCGAATTTGGCGAACAACTAAGAAGAGCGAGAGAAGAAAAGGGAATGACCCAACAGTCTCTTGCCGAGCAATTATATGTAACCAGACAGGCAGTATCAAGGTGGGAATGTGGAGTTTCCCATAGTTAAAGATACCACACCAAATATGATGAACCCACGCTTATACACTACCAGCTATAATAAGCCGTAAGGACAGCAATTTGACACTGCTGTCCTTTCTTTTATAAAATTGCAGTACACAGAAAAAAGCTGTAAAAGAAAAATATATTTGTCCTTGTAACAATTCTCGGACATTTGCCTGTTATACTATCTGCAAAAAGAAAAGGAAGTGACAATATGAAGCAGATTTTAATTGTCGAAGACGATAATCTTTTGAATAAAACGCTTACTTATAATTTGGAACTGGACGGTTACACAATAACTTCTGTTCTGAATGCAAGGACAGCCGCTGAATCATTAAAAACAAACATTTTTGATTTGGTATTGCTGGATATAAATTTACCAGACGGAAATGGTTATGACCTATGCCGTCTTATCAAGCCAGAGCATCCTGATACAGTAGTTATATTTCTAACTGCCAACGATCAGGAAAGCGATCAGATACGAGGATATGAAGCTGGTGCAGTGGATTATATCACGAAACCTTTTTCGATTAGTGCTTTGCAGCGAAAGATCAAAGCCATGTTCGCTATGTTGGAACATCACAAACCAGCTAAGGATATTTACGAGGATGGTAGCCTGTTTCTGGATTTTTCGGAACAATTTGCAAGTTTGAACGGGAAACCATTAGCGCTTTCTGCGATGGAATATAAAATGCTGAACCTATTTCTTAAAAATCCGAAGCAGGTACTTACCCGCCAACAACTTTTGGAAAGACTGTGGGACATTGATGAAAAATATGTAGATGAACATACCCTTACTACTTCTATCAGCCGCATTCGCAGTAAGATTGAAGCGGATGGCGACACATATATCAAAACGGTTTACGGTATGGGTTATCAATGGACAGGAGGCGAAAAGAAATGAAACTGAATAACCTTTCTGCTAAGAAAATTTGTAGACTGATTAGTACTGGCATGGTTTTCTCTATGCTGGTAATTACTGGTATTTTCGGCGGTATAATGCAGGATACACGAATTTTCATAGCGGGTGGAACATTGACACTCTGTGCATTTTTCTGGATTTGGCTATTGGTGCTGTTTTTTGGAAAACGCCTTTCTCATTTTACTTCTAATTTGTGCCGGACGCTGGACAACATGATTGATGGAAACGAGGAATTACAAAAGTCAAATGATAGTGAAACTCTTTTTGCCCGTATCAACCACCGCTTAATCCGGTTGTATGAGATTATGCAGAAAAACCGACACAAGGTAGACATGGAACGACAGGAGCTTCAAATGCTGATTTCTGATATTTCGCATCAAGTAAAAACGCCTGTCAGCAATTTGCAAATGGTAACGGACACACTTTTAACAAAGCCTGTTTCAGAAGAAGAACGGATGGACTTTTTACAAGGCATACGTAGTCAGACTGATAAACTGGATTTTCTGTTCCAAGCACTGGTTAAAACGTCCCGGTTGGAAACCGGAGCAATACGATTAGAAAAGAAAGACAGCAGCTTATTCCATACGCTTGCACAAGCCATGAGCAGTATTGTATATGCCGCAGAGAAAAAAGAAATTGCTGTATCCGTGGATTGCCCGGAAAATTTGATAATCTCCCATGACAGCAAGTGGACAAGCGAAGCCCTTTTCAATCTGCTGGACAATGCAGTAAAATACACTCCGTCAGGTGGAAAGATTTCTGTATCAGTGGTTCAGTGGGAAATGTACGTAGAGGTCAAAGTGACCGACACCGGCAAGGGCATTTCAGAAAGCAATCAGGCTGCCATCTTCCGGCGCTTCTATCGTGAGGAAGAAGTACACGATCAACAGGGTGTGGGAATAGGTTTGTATTTGGCTCGTGAGATTGTAACAAGGCAAGGGGGCTATATCAAGGTTGTTTCAGAGCTGAGGCAAGGCTCAGAATTTTCTATTATGCTTCCTGTAAGGTAAGATATAACCACTTTTTTTGAAATGTCCGAGCGTTGTAACATTTCACTCTGATTTTCGATAAAAATTTTTTCTATCTCGGACATTTGTGTAACATTTGTGGTTTACAATGGCTTTATCAACAGATAGAAAGCCTTGAAAGGAGCATTTGAATATGAGCATTTTACAAACAATCGACTTAAAGAAGTATTACGGCACAGAACCAAATATTACTCGTGCCCTTAATGGTGTAAATTTTACTGTGGAACAGGGAGAATTTGTTGCCGTAGTTGGAACTTCCGGCAGCGGTGATTATGTTAAAATAAGACTAAGTTAGCAGATTCCTTATAAAATAAGGGCTCACGCCAATTTAGTCTTTTTTCTATTATACCATAAAAGGTAGAAAATTCATAGACCGGGAATGAATTTTTCATAGTAAAAATCAAATGGCAGGGGCTCTTAAAGATAGAAACCTATTGCTACTGGTCCTGTCAAAATTATATCCATTCTCACAGGCGGTCAAGTTTGTGAAAAACCATTCGGTTACAATATATTGAAAAAAATATGTTAAGGACTAGGTTAGTTAAAAGATTCTGTTAGCTGGCTTAGTCCTTTTTTTCTTGGGAGGACAGAGCAATGATAAAGGTGATTATGATTGTTGGAATAATTTTTTTCCTCGTTTCGTTGTATGCGTGTCTGGTGGCAGGCAAAAGAGCAGATGAAGAAATAAGTGCTTTATTTGAAAAAGAAAAGAAGCAGGGGAGTGAGGAATAAACGTATGAATGGAGGTATTTATAGCACTGGAAATGAAATTGTAGATGAAAATGCAAAACTGAATATATCTGGAAATATCATTCCGCAGGTGTGGTATCGGACAATCATCAGAGAAAGTGGAAAGCCAAATCTAACAGCTATTATTATACTGGCAGATATTGTGTACTGGTATAAGCCTACAGAAATCAGAGATGAAGGAACCGGACAGGTCATTGGGGTAAGAAAGAAATTTAAGTCAGACCTTCTTCAGAGAAGTTACCAGCAGATCAGCGAACAGTTTGGGATTTCCAAAAAAGAAGCGACAAATGCAGTGGTATTTTTAGAGAAGCTGGGTGTGGTAAAACGGGTATTTAGAACCATTTCCATGAATGGGATTGTTGTAAATAATGTTCTGTATCTGGAATTGATCGTAGACCGGTTAAAAGAATTGACTTATCCAGAAGAAACAGGAGCAGATCCGGTTTCCTTTGAAAAAAGAAGAGAGAAATCCAAAGCAGAGAAAATCAGTTCCCATACAGCCATAGAGGAAGAGATACATTTTGTAGAAGAGAGGGCTGTCCCTTTCCAAAGGAAGAGGGTGTCACCATTCAAAGAGGGAGCATACCCCGACAGGGAAACAGAGCCCTGGATACCCAAAGAGGTACCTCAGACTGATAGCGGGCAGACAAATACAGAGATTACTACAAAGACTACAGCAGAAAGTACCCAAAAGAATACAACAGAAATAGGGAATGGGTATAGAGATAATCCTATCTTATCCTATCAGGCAGCAGAAGAACAGTTCAAAGATCAGATTGATTATGATGCGATATGGATAGACAGACCTTTTGACAGAAAACTGCTCAATGAGATTGTAGGGCTTGCAGTAGATGTTTTGACGTCCAATGCAAAGACCATAAGGGTAAATCAGGAAGAACGACCTCTTGGCATTGTACAGGGAATGTATAAAAAGCTGGATAAGTTTACCGTAGAGTATGTGATAGACTCAATTAAGCAGTGTACAAGGAAAGCCAATAAT
The DNA here is from genome assembly GCF_025567525.1 of Gallintestinimicrobium propionicum. Lineage (NCBI taxonomy): Bacteria > Bacillati > Bacillota > Clostridia > Lachnospirales > Lachnospiraceae > Gallintestinimicrobium > Gallintestinimicrobium propionicum. The sequence goes on from NZ_JAOQJY010000017.1 coordinate 15,752, forward strand.
ATCCGGGCAGTGCTGCTTACCGCTTTATACAATGCCACATTGACAGCAAACAGCTATATATCCAATCTGTTTGCTTATCAGGAAGCTATCCCTCAGACGTAAGGAGCGTGATAGAAAGTAACAAAATTAAGAAAATTCAGGACAGCTCATGGATATACACAGAGAGAACTTGCGGCTGTCTTGGGTATCAGTCTTCGGACGTATCAGAGGATTGAATACGGACAGCAAAAGCCAAATGTCTATGTAGTTGTCCTGCTTCAGCGGCTATTTCAAAAAGATATTAGTGAGATTATGGAGGAATATACAGAATGAGGGAAGAAAGGTTTCGTATTCAGTGCCCCAAACATTTTCTGGTTGGAGATTCAGAGCATTTTGAAAAATCTTCACAGGAAAAGGATTCGGATTTTGTAGTAGATTATGCTCCACCGGAAATATTTGAAGCCGGGATTGTTTTACAGGAGATGGGGACGGAAGGAGAGACCTATTGCACAATGTATGTCTATTTTGCCCCAGAGGAACACATGCCGGTTTATATGGACAGCATGAAATACGACTTACAAAAAGTATCCATTCGGAAAATCTTTGTTGATACCGAAGAATATCTCATAAAAGTAAATGAGAAGACAAAAAAGTTTTGTGCAGGTGAGGACGGTTGTTGGGGTTCCTATACAGAACTTTACCGGAGAGAGAACGGGGAACGTCAGACGGATGCAGTGATTGTTTTTCTGTGTATGCCAGATGAAATGAAGTTTCAGGAAATGGAAGCGGTGATGGGGGAACTGTTTGACAAACTTCCTGTGATAAACAAAGAAAAGAAAGAAGCAGGTCAAGAACCAAAGAGAACAAGATAAAATACAAACTATAACTTTCAGGAGGATAAGAACGTGGAAACTAAAATGATTATTGGAATTGATCATGGAAACCGTAACATGAAAACTGCAAATACTGTATTTTCAGCAGCAATCCAGCCTTTGCAGGCAAGGCCGGACAGCCTGGAACACATTCTGGAATACCAGAACCAGTTTTATTATGTGGGTGGGAAAGTACCGGAAAAGGAATGCGTAGATAAGACAGAGAATGAAAACTATTATCTTCTTACCCTTGCAGCACTGGCGCAGGAAATGCGCTGCCGGGGACTGACAGACGCTTCCGTAAAAATGGGAGCTGCCCTGCCACCCAGAAGATTTCAGCAGCAGAAAGAAAATTTTAAGAAATATCTGTTAAAGACAAAGGAACTGCATTTCCGCTATGAAGGAGTACATTATCATGTGTCTTTGGAAAATGTGTTTGTTTTTATGCAGGGGCATGTGGTGATCCATACGCTTTTAGAAGCGGTTCCCGGTTATTGCCTTTTAGTAGATATTGGTGGAGGGACTACCGACCTGGTAGAGTTTGTTGACGGAATGCCGGACGGGAAGTATTCGATTTCGGATAAGGCAGCTTTGTATTGTATCGGAAAAGTCAATGAGGAAGCCATTGCAAAAACAGGGGCAGGGGTACCGGCATACATTACAGAAGCATTTATGAGGACAGGAAGCTATGACTGCCCGAAGCAGTATCAGGAAGTGATTATAAACTGTTTGAAATCCTATGCAGAGGAAATTTATGGTATCATACAGGCAAATCATTATAATCTGGACCTGACCAAAATGGTATTCATGGGAGGTGGTTCTTCCATTGTGGAGCATTTTGGAGCTAATGAGGGAAAAGATGTACAGTTTGTGACGGATATACATGCCAATGCAAGGGGCTGTGAAGAAGCAGTGAAAAGTATTATCCGGGCAAAACAGAGGAAAATGCGGACGGCATGATAGGAAGTGAATGCTTATGGATACGGAAAAAGTATATACTACTTCACTGCGGCTGTATAAAAACAGGCCGGTACATCATCAGGCATACCGATATCTGAAGGAGTATAACAAAGATATTTTCAAGACGAAAGACGATTTCATAGCAGAAGCAATCGTTTATTTTGCAAAATACCTGCAGCAGGAAGAAGATGTACAGCAGATGAAACTATTAAATACCCTTCTGGAGAACCAGAAAGAACAATTTTGTAAAATCGTAAAAGAAGCGGTTTCAAAGGCACAGGAAGAAGCCTTTGAGAAGCGGGGTGTGCTGGAAAAGACCGTTCAGGGAGAACTTTCTGACGGTGGAACGATAGCAGAGAACAGGGAAAAGGAAGAAGCCTGTATGGAAAAAGATTTACGGTTTGCGGAATTTTATGGGGCATTTGAAGAATAAGGAGGAAAAAGATATGGCAGTAGGAAGAAGTGTATGGGAAGTTGTAAAAGGGATTTTCATTGCAGTGGGGAAACTGCTGTATCTGACAGGGAAACTGGTGATATGTTTGTTTCTGCTGGTTCTGCAGCTTGTTTTGGCAGTGTTCCATGCAGGAAGCAGGGAATAGAAAGGGGATTGACGGGTGCATTGGATACGGGACAGACCGTATACAAAAGATAGAAAAAAGAAGATAGAAAATGGAAAGCAGGCTTGTGTGGCCTGCTTTTTTTGACGAAAAAATGAAAAGGAGCAAAGCTATGATGAAAGGAAAAAAGAAAAGGCTGCTGGCTGGGACGCTGGCACTTCTTCTTAGTTGTTCTACGTTACTCAATACAGGGATCACCGCACTGGCTTCTGAACAGTCTGAGGAACATGCACAGATACAGGAAGTAAAACAGGAGGAGGCTGCTTCAGAAACATTACCGGAGTTGGAAGAGGTAAAGGAGCAACTAACAGAAGAAGAACTGGTGTATGCAGAGGATCTTACCATAAAAGCAGGAGAGTCCTTTGACCTGGAAACAGATTACAGGGGTTTTCAGAAAAATGATGAAAAAGTAAAGGTAACGTTTCTGAAAGCAGAAGGGGACTCCGGCAATTCTTTTGATTTCAATACCCCAGGTTCTTACCAGGCATTTTATCGTGTTGATCCGTTAAGCGGAAACCCTTCCTATCAGATTATGAGAAGAATTGTGGTAGAAGCAAGGGAAAACAGTACACAGGAACCCCAGGGAGAAGTAAGCCAGCATACCGAAGATGGCTCCGGTGAGGACGGTGAGGCGGACCCTGACCCGGAGATACCGGAGGTACTGACGGAAGAACCGGAAATGCCAGATGCAGGGGCAGAGTTGATTGATCTGACACCAAAAGAGGATAAGGGAATGTTCTTATCGGTTGTTCCGGCAGCAATGGAGCAGCAAAAAGGAAGCAATGTACATCTGGTACAGGGAGAGAAAATCCCATACCCTTCTAACGTGGGGAACTATTCTACTTCCTATTTCACCGTAAATGGCCATGTGGCATATTGTCTGGAGTCTATGAAGGCTTCCCCGCCGACCTCGGATTATGTAGCCAATGAATTTGAAAGCAACCCGGAATTACAGAAAGTCCTTTATTATGGATATGGCGGTCCCGGGGACATTACTGGGGAGTATATGCCCTCTTTTGACTGGAAGACAAAGTATATTTTTACGCATTTAGCTGCCGCTTATTCTTATTGTGGCATGGACGGTTTTTATGGCTGTACCTTTGAAGATATTAAGGCAAGCGGTGTGTGGGGATATATCCAGCATATTTACAGCCTGGAAGCACCTCCGACAGCAGCAATCACGTTGTCCCCAAAGGAAGCAAAGGGTTATGAAAGTGGAAAGGAACAGCGTACCGGAGAATTTACTTTAAAAGGTGACCATAGAAACTATATTACTTTAAAAATGCCAGAGAATGTGACTTATCACAGTGGAAGTACAAAACAGACAGGAACCGTAAAGATCAATGGAAATACCACATTCTATTTCAGTGCTCCCAAAACTGTAACTGGTACATGGAACAGTGGTAAGCTGAAAGGACAAATGGGAACTCAGTGGAAGACCTTAGTATTGTCTACGGGTTCTGGTTCTCAGGATATTGGGTATGGGGCATTTTTTGAAGAAGAAAGTGCTTCTGTGGAATTTACGGTGAAGTGGCTAGACCTGGCAAGGGTAAAGGTAACAAAAAAAGATAAGAACAGTAAAGTAAATCTGTCCGGCGCTGTTTTTGGTATTTATTCAGACAGTGCATGTAAAAACCTTCTTGTACAGATGCCGGCCACAGACAGCAATGGTACTTCTGAGGTGGAACTTCCGAAAACCCAGGATACGGTATATTTAAAAGAAATTTCTGTTCCAGAAGGATATAAGCTGAATACAGAGTCTTTTAACGTGAAGCTGGAAACAGGAAAAACAACTTCTGTTGCAGTGACGAATGAGGAACAGAAAGGAAAAATCACAATCCGTAAAAAAGGTGAGGTTCTGACCGGAGTAACCGGAGAAGAGGGAAACCTGACTTTTGTATATGGAAATGCGGACTTTGCAGGGGCAGAATATAACATTTATGCGGCAGAGGATATTTACAGCCAGGATAAAGTGACGAAGGTGCATAAAGCAGGGGATTTGGTAGAAAGTCTGACAACAGGGGAAGATGGAAGCGCTGTTTCCAAAGAATTGTATCTTGGAAAATATAAGGTTGTAGAACAGAAAGCACCGGAAAATCTGGTGATTGGGAAAACAGAACAGGAACGTACCCAGTTTGTAACCTTGTCCTATGCAGGACAGAATGTAGAGCTATCCCAGGGGGAAACCGTTTTTACCAATGCAAGACCGGAGATTTCCGTAAATGTAGTGAAAAAATCGAAACATGATGATGTTACCCTGGAAGGTGCGACGTTTGGCTTGTATGTAGAAGAAGACCTGACAGCAGCAGACGGAAAGGTCCTTGTAGAAAAAGGAAGCCTGGTGGAACGTGCTGTTTCCGACAGGGAAGGAATGGCTGTGTTCCATGCAGATATTCCTTTGAATTTCCATTACAGTGTAAAGGAAATCCAGGCACCGGATAAGTACTATATGACAGATGAGGTGTATCGTTTCTTCTATGAATATAAAGACGACAGCACCTACACATATACTTTTTCCCATGATTTTAAAAATGAGGAAGTACGGGGAGAAGTTCATGTAAGTAAGATTGACCAGGATTCCCAGGGATTTATTTCCCAGGGTGACGCAACCTTAGTAGGGGCAAAATACGGATTATATGCTGCACAAGATATTGAACACCCAAATAAGAAAGATGGGATTGTCCATAAAAAAGGGGAACTTGTAGCGCAGGGTACGATTTCCAGTGAAGGAACCGTAGATTTCAAAAACCTGTATCTTGGAAATTATTTCGTAAAAGAAATAGAGCCGGCAGAAGGGTATCTGTTAGATGAAACAGAGTATCCCGTAGAGGTTTCGTATGAGGGACAGGAAGTACAGATTGTACACCGGGAGGTGACTGTAAAGGAAACTGTAAAGAAACAGGCCTTTCAGCTTATCAAGATCTCAGAAGACGGGGAGCAGACAGAAACAGAACTGGTAGAAGGAGCTGGATTTAAGGTATTCCTCATCAGTGAGCTGTCTGGTGTAAAAGACGGAAGTTTGAAGCCGGGAAATGGTTCTTATTATACCCCGGAAGATTTTATCACCTATGATTACAGCAAAGACGAAACAGCTTCTTATTGGGAGAATGGTAAAAAGATTACGGTACCAGAGCTGTTTACGGATAAGAAAGGATATTTAAAGAGTCCAGAACTTCCTTATGGAACCTATGTGGTGTTTGAGTCTACGGTTCCGGAAAATTTAAAAGGGATTCGTCCATTTATTGTACAGATTTCGGAAGACAGCCGGGAACCCCAGGTATGGCGTGTGTTTGATGACCGTCCTTTGCAGTATTACTTCAAGATTGTGAAAAAAGATGCCCAGACGCAGAAGCCGGTGCTGGATAACAGTGCAGCTTATAAGATTTATGATGTGGAAGCAGAAAAATATGTGGAAATGATCGTAAGATATCCAAAAAAAGAAGTGGTATCTGTGTTCAGGACCAACGAAGAGGGATACCTGATTACACCGGAGCAGTTAAAATGTGGCACTTACCGGATTGAAGAAGTGGAAGCACCGGAAAATTATGTACAGGTAGGATTTGAAAATGTCCTCTTAAAAGACGGGAAGGAAGTTCCGCTGAATGAAGTTGCAGACGGGGGAGCTTACCAGGAGGCAAAGAAAGCGCCGATCACCATTACCGTAGATTCTGATACCGTACACCAGGTAGAGGAGGAAACTGGTAAATTTATTGTTGTCATTGAACAGTATAATGATGAAGCAGTAGGAAGTCTTACAATCCATAAAAAAGGAGAAAAACTTTCTGGTGCTTCTAAAGTAGAAGAAAAGTTCCTGACAAAGATGAAAAACGGTGTAGCAGGTTTCGTAAATCAGGTAAGCAGTTTCTTCACTGGGGAAGAGGTCATGGAAAAAGAGAAAGGTTATGAATTTGACTATGAAGAGGGAAATATGGAAGGTGCAGAATTTGCCATTCATGCAAAGGAAACCATTTATACCCCGGACGGACAGAAAGACGAAGCAGGAAACCGCATTGTAAAATATGAAAAAGATGCCCTGGTAGCTCGTATGGTGACAGATAAAGAAGGAAAGGCAGTCCTGAATAATCTTCCTATCGGAAAATACTATGTAGTGGAAGAAAAAGCAGGTCAGAACTGCGTGCTTGACTCGGAAGCAAAAGAATTTGAAATTGCATATAAGGGACAGGAAGTAGCAGTGGATTATGTAACAATGGAACTTACCAATCAGCGACAGAAAGTTTCCCTGAGTCTTCTGAAGAAAGACGCAGAAACCGGAAAACCGCTGGAAGGAGTGGTATTCGGGCTGTATGCGCAGGAGGATATCAAAAATGCTGCCGGGGAAGTAGTTGTAGAAAAAGATGCCCTGATTGAACTGGGAACAACAGATGAAGAGGGCAAGCTGGTATTTCAGGCAGATCTTCCTCATGGAAAATACTATATTCAGGAAGTAGAGCATAAGCCGGGATACCTGCCAAATGATGAGGTGTATTCCTTTGATGCGTCTTATACAGACCAGACCCTTGAACTGCTCGCTTTTTCAGAAGAAATTTCTAATCAGCCTACCATTACGGAATTTACAAAAGTAGATTTAACCGGTGGACAGGAAATTGAAGGTGCAAAAATGCAGATTTTAGATCAGGACGGAAAGGTGGTAGAAGAGTGGGTATCTAAGAAAGAACCCCATGTAGTCTATGCACTGGAACCAGGAGAATATGTACTGCATGAAGAGCAAGCGCCTACGGAACAGGGATATGTCCGGGCAGAAGATGTGAAATTTGTTGTGGAAGAAACAGGGGACATACAAAAAGTGAAAATGGAGGACGACCATACCAAAGTTTCAATTTCCAAAACAGATATTACAGATGGAAAAGAAATTGAGGGAGCGAAGCTGCAGATTCTGGATCAGGACGGGGAAGTGGTAGAGTCCTGGACCACAGGAGAGGAACACCTGATTGAGTACCTTCCGATAGGTACTTATACTCTGCATGAAGAAGCGGCAGTTGACGGATATATTGTGGCCAATGACGTGGAGTTTACAGTAGAAGAAACGGGAGAAATCCAGAAAGTAAAGATGGAAGATGAGCGTGCTATGGGACAACTGGTTATCGTAAAAACGGATGCAGACAGCAAAGCGGCTCTGGAAGGAGTAGAATTTGTTCTGCTGGAAAAGGAAACCGGAAAAGAAGTAGGACGTTTGAAGACTGGAAAAGATGGAAAAGCAGTTTCAGAACTACTTCCAATTGGAACTTATGAAAATGGTGTTTTCAAAGAACCGATCACCTATGTGCTGAAAGAAACTGCCACCTTAAAGGGATATGAGAAGACGGAAGAAGAGTGGGAAATCGTATTTACCTATCAGAATGATAAAACACCAGTCATTGAAGTGGTAAAAGAGATCCAGAATAAAAAAATACCAGAAACACCAGGTACCGTAAAACCAGGACCAAAAACGGGTGATGATACAAACTGGTTCCTGCCTTTGCTGGCTCTTGGTGTAAGTGCAGGTATGGTAGCAGGCCTACTTTATTACAGAAAAAGACATAAAAAGGCATAGAAAATAAAAATCAGTTTTTAAACTTGGGAAAGGGCGGCTGCGGCTGTCCTTTCTTTGGCAATATGAGGTGAGAAGCATGGAAGAGAAAAAAAGAATACGGTTTATTGACAGCCATTATCATACCCTGTTCAGCATAGCAGACGGGGACTCCATAGAGATTGTATATCCAGATGGAAAAAGGGAAGAACGGGTTTGTACCTATATTGATGAATACCACACACAGGTAGGGGCAAGGGTGTTCCATATTTGTGAATTTGCAGAAATCATGGAAGCAAATGGAAAATCATATTGCCCGGCAGAATGCAAGGAAAAGGAAGAAAGAAAAGAGGCAGTCAAAGGGGAGAAGAAAACCGGAACTATCCGTATGGAAAGGAGCAGGCGTTGAGGATAGGGATTATAGATGCAGATCTTTTATACCGGAAAAGACACCGGTTTCCTAACTTGGCATGTATGAAACTTTCCGCTTATTGGAAGGAGCAGGGATTTGAAACAGAGCTTCTTTTGGATTACAGCCAGGCAGGGGAATATGACCGGCTCTATGTATCAAAAGTGTTTACGGATACCTTTGTGCCGGAACATATTTTGACGAGGGAAACAACCGTTTATGGAGGGACTGGATTTTTTTACGATAAAGCACCGGTACTTCCAGAAGCGATTGAACACCATACACCGGACTATCATTTGTATGACCAGATGGTAAAAGAACATAGCGAAGGAGAGAAAAAGAAGAAAGAGTTCCAATTTTATACGGAGTATTCCATTGGTTTCCTCACCAGGGGGTGTTTTCGGAAGTGCAGTTTCTGTGTAAACAAAAACAGCACCGGTGCAGCACCAGCAAGCCCATTGGAAGAATTTTATGACCCGTCCAGAAAGAAGTTATGCTTTTTGGACGATAACTTTTTTGCCTGTGCAGGGTGGGAAAAAATCTTTTCCAGTGTCCTGGAAACAGGCAGGCGGTTTCAATTCCGGCAGGGGCTGGATCTGAGGATTATGCAGAAAAGGCAGATGGAACTTCTGGCATCTGGAAAATTGGATAATGGTATGATTTTTGCCTTTGACCATATCAAAGATCAGGAACTTATTGTAAGAAAATTGGAACTTTTGCGGGAAGTGATCCCAGTTTCTTACCAGAAAATTAAGCTGTATGTACTGTGCGGTTATGACTGGGAAGGGACCTGGAAAGCAGATTTTTGGGCAAAGGATATTCGGGACGTTTTCATACGGATTGAGATTTTGATGCGGTATAAGTGCCTGGCTTATCTGATGCGCTATGCAGCATGGGAACAGGCACCGGAGGTTTATAAGGGAATGTATATCAACCTAAGTCGTTGGTGTAACCAGCCGGCCCAGTATTCGAAAAAGAGCCTACGGGAATTTTGTACCGGACAGGGAGAGTATAGTTCCTGTTTCCGCTACCTGACTGCTTTTGAAGCTCTGCACCCGGAAATGGCACATTATCTGGATATGAAATATGAAGAGGTGCAGTATGGGAAAATTTACGGCTGAAGAAATTCAGATTGCAAAGGCAGTGGATTTAGTGGATTTGGCGGAGCAGATAGGGATTCCATTGAAAAGGAAAGGCAGGTTCTATCAGGCAGTGGGTATGGACTCTGTGATGATCTTCAACCGGTCTTCCTGGTGCCGGTTTAGCCAAGGGGTAGGTGGCAGCACCATTGACTTTCTGGAATATTTCAGAAACATGGATTTTGTGGAGGCAGTCAAATATCTGCTGGAGTTTGCCGGATATATCCGTACTGAAACCATGCAAAAATTTCAACCGGAAAGACAGACTGAAAAAATAGAAGAAACAAAACAGAGAAAAGACATACCGAAAGAACCTTTTGTACTTCCTTCAAAATCAGAAACCAGCCGCCGGTTATATGGCTATCTGATAAAACAGCGGAAGCTGTCAAAGCAGATGATTGATTTTTGGGTAAAAAAGGGGATTTTGTATGAGAGCGGAACGTACCATAACCTGGTTTTTGTGGGAAAAGATACGGAAGGTATCCCACGTTTTGCCAGCCAGAGGGGAACCCTGGATAAATATGGAAAACCCTTTAAAGGAGATGTTACGGGGAATGACAAAACTTATGGGGTTAATCTGGTAGACCAAAACAGTGATACGCTCTATGTATATGAGGCGGCCATTGATGCCATGTCCGATATGGAACTGCGGGAAGACTATCAGAACAATATCCTGGTACTTGGAATGCTTTCCGATGGTCCTTTGGAAAAGTTCTTAAAAGATTATCCTCATATCAGGAAGATACAGTTCTGTTTGGATAATGACCTGCCGGGAAGACAAGCGGCAAAAAAATTGGCAAGAAAATATACCCTTATGGAGTATGAGGTTTTTGTACGTCTTCCACCTATGGGAAAAGACTATAATGCTTTTTTGCAGTATAAAAAGGAAAACCAAGAGCTTTCCAGCCTGGTAGAAAAGGAAAGGCCGCTTCTTACTGAAACAAAAGGGACAAACATACAAAAGATAGAAAAAATGGTAGGACACAGGAACATAGTACCATACCAGATAGCACAGGCAAGATAGGAGGGTATTCTTTTGGAAAATAGCTATGATGAGGAATGTTTCAAAAAATGGGAGATCGACGAATGCGAAGCGGAGATGGAAAAAGTAGTGCAGTGGATAGGAAAGAGGAAACTGCATGGACGTGTACGGGTTGCGTTTATCGAAGAGAGCTATGAGCGGCAGGGATACCGCATGGGGATACCCAAGCAGGCGTATGTGTCCAGGGTGCTGGCAAACATCAGGAAAGAAGAGCGGTGAGAAAGAAATAACCAATCCGAAAGTGGGGGTGTTAGGAAAGGAGGTGGTGCAGACCAACAGAATTTTTGACAGAAGGATAAACTCTGGATACGGGAAGGGGTGATTCTATGATTGTAAGGTAATGCCAGATGGATATTTCGTTTGTAGCTGTGGATTTCTCATGAAGACTATAAAAAATTTAGGAGACAGGAGGAAATAAGTGAGTAATCCTAGGTAAAATGTGTAGCTACACCTCATGAAATATGAGGAATGAAATATAGTTTGGTGAATTTTTGTGAGTTTGATAAATATGCAGCAAAGAGTTATTGTGCGATTCATGGTACAAGTGAAACATTGAATCTGGGAGATATTACAAAAGTGGACGAAAGGGAGATTGAACCGTTTAACATGATTTGTGGCGGAAGCCCCTGTCAGGATTTTTCCCTGGCAGGCAAGCAGGCAGGCGCAGTTTGGAAATGCCGAAGCTGCGGGTATGAGTATAACCCTCTGCAGGTACATTATTCCAAAAGGGACGCCTGCGGCATGTGTGGTTCCCATGATATTGATAAAACACGTTCTTCCCTTCTGGTGGAGTGGCTCCGTATGATACGGGGTGTCAAACCAATATGGGGAATTTATGAAAATGTAAAAAATATTGTAGGAAAAAAATTCCGGGATACCACATTCCGGTTGTTTGAAGAAGAACTGCATGAATACGGATACCACACCTATTGGAGTGTTCTTAATGCAAAGCATTACGGAATACCCCAGAACAGGGAACGGGTATATCTGATTTTGATACAGAAGGAAATGGATAATGGAACATTCCAGTTTCCAGAACCGCTGGAGTCCTTCCAGTGCCTTATGGATATTCTGGAGGATACGGTAGAGGAAAGATACTACTTATCCCAGGAAAAAGTACGCCGCTTGATTGAAGATATGGAAGAGAGAAAAGCGCTTTTGTTTGAGCCGGACGAAAAAAGCCTGAAGGCTTTTCGGGAAAACCGGGTAAAACGGGCCGGAAATATCAAAGGGGTGTTTGAACAGACTGGACGGGTTTATCTGCCAGACGGGTGCTGCCCTACGGTAACTGCCTGTGGTGGTGGCGGACATCAGCCCAAAATTCTTCAAGTGGGAGATATTCATACCGGCTATGGTTCAAGCGGGGTTATTTATTCCCCTTTAGGAAGCAGCGGTGCGGTTTTAGCAGGGCATGACCAGCCAAAGATTGTAGAAAAATGTCCAGGAGCAATCCGGGGCAGGTATGACCCGGAAGGCCGGATTGTGCAGACTTTGGAACTGGGAGAAAAAGAAGTCTGCCATACCCTTACTTCTGTACAAAAAGATAATATCATTCTGGTACGTCAAAAGACACAGAAAGGTTATGAGGAATGTTTGGAAAATGGTGTTGTAAATCTTAGTTATCCGTCTGTGGAAAAACGGGGAAGGGTACAGGAGCATGGGGAACTCTGCCCTACGCTTACGACATCAAATGGGATACACCGTTTAGAGTCTTTGATCCGTATCCGGAGGCTGACACCTTTAGAATGCTTCCGGCTTATGGGCTTTTCCGATGCGGATTTTTGGAAAGCAAAAGAAGCAGGCATAAGCAACAGCCAGCTTTACAAACAGGCAGGAAATTCCATTGTTGTTGATGTGCTGTACTATATTTTTCTGGAACTATACAAAGCCATGCCATATCTGTTTGAGGATATTCGGCTTTCTTCCTTTTTCAGTGGGATTGGAGCTTTTGAAAAGGCATTGGAGCGTTTGGAAGAACAGGTAAACCAATAATTTCATAAGAGAAACCCAAAGCGGCAAATGGTCCATAGAGAGTCTTCCCATACTTGTTGGAAAGAGAGAAATTGCGGAAGAAGAAGCAGCCAGCAGGGAGTCTGTGCAAAAGCGTTGATAGCAGAATGGAAGAACTGCTGCCACATCAGACACAGGAGGCTGGCAGATTTGCTAACAGAACTGGGGTTTTGTTAGCAGAAATAGAAGTAGGAAGTGGAAAAACCGATAGCAGATGTTTGGAACTGCTATCGGTTTTTCCCTATATGGAACGCAGGTCTGCTATCAGTATCTGCGTTTTGCTATCTATGTTATCCGGGGTATTAGGGGGTGCCCCCTAACAAGATGGGATTTTGTACGGTAAAATCCGTATCTTGCAGAGGACTGGCATAGCCAGTCCGGACGCCGGGAAGTTATACGGTGACCGATAGCAGGTCTTAGGAGTTGACTGCAGATAGCGTTGGAGTAGAAATCGGTAGATGAAATATGTGATAAAGATAAGGAAAGGGGGAGCATGAAAAAAGAAACAATGAAATGCAGAAAAGAAATCCGGCTGTACTCATGGGAGTTGGAAGAGTTACAAAAACAGGCAGAAAAGATGGGGCTTTCCGATTCCCAGTACCTTCGTATGCTGATTACCAACCGTCCCAGGGATTACCCGGAAATCCGTCAGGAACTGGAACGCATGAACCAGGAAATCAACCGGATTGGTGTAAACATCAACCAGATTACCCATAACAATAACAGCGCCCTTTATTCCAGGGAAGATAAACACCGTCTGTATGTGTTTTTGAAGCAGATAAAAACACTGGTAAGCCAGGTGCAGGAAAGGCTGTAGGTTATGGCAATTACAAAGTGCCTGCACATGAAACAGGCAAAAACGGGTTATCCGGCAAAACATCTGGCAAATGGTCTTCGCTATATTATGAACCCGGAGAAAACAGAACATGGCCGCTATGTCTGTGGACATAACTGTATTCCTGAACAGGCATTATCCCAGATGGTAGATACCAAACGTCATTTTGGAAAGCTGGATAAAAGGCAGGGCTACCATTTCATTCTTTCATTTGAGGAAGATGAGGTTTCGGAAGAAGAAGCCTTCCAAATGGTAGGAGAGTTTGTGACAGAATTTCTTGGGAAGGATTTTGAAGCGGTTTATGCAGTCCATAATGATACGGACCATATTCATGGGCACATTATTTTTAATTCAGTACGCTGTACTACGGGATATAAATACGATTATAGAAATGGGGATTGGGAAAACATTATCCAGCCTCTGACCAACCGGATATGCAGGGAGCATGGTTTATCTGTGCTGGATCTGGAAGAAGCCAAGGAAAAACGCAAACAAAAAGGACAGGAAGAAAAATCTCTTTCTGAACGGGACAGGCGGATCAGAAGAGATGTGGACCAGGCATTACAGGACGCAGGTTCTTATGAGGAATTTCTTGAAAATCTTTCCAGCATGGGATATGAGTTGCGGGGAAGAAAGCGCCTTTCTGTTCGGGAACCCGGAGCAGGAAGGGCAAGGCGGCTTGACCAGCTAGGGGAAGAATATACAGAGGAAAAGCTTCGGCAGCGTTTTGGACGCCTTCCAATCCCGGAAATGACCGGAGAGGAGATACCGGTAGAATGGACGTATGTGTTTATCCCATACCGGGAGCGGCATTTGACCAGATACCAGAAGGAATGTTTTCTTCGCAGGTATCGGCAGGGGAAACCAATGGCAAACTCTAAAACCTGGAAATACAGGGCAGCAATCCATGAATTGAAAAAATTGCAGGAGGAATTTGATTTTCTGGCAGCTTATCGCATACAGGATAAGGCGCAGTTGAAAGCCATTTCTGATGCAACAAAGGAACAGCTTTGGGAAAACAGCAGGGCAAGAAAGCAGCTACGAAAAGAAATGGTTCCTTATGAGGAAATGCTTCTGCTTCTCAATAAGCTGCAGGAAAAACAGATGGAAGCAGAACTTTATCAGGAAGGGTATCAGGAATTTTTTCAAGACCACCAGACATACCAAAACCTTCTTGGGCAGTTAAAAGAAATGGGATATTCCTTGTCTGATGCAGAACAGACAGACGCTTATTTCTTTGAGAAAGAGGAGCGTTTGCGGATCGAACGGAAAAAAATCTTAAAAGAAAAAAGGATTGCAGAGCGTCTGCGTGAAAAAGCAGAAGAAAAAGAAAAGTTGGAAGCACAGCAGAAGGAAAAGAATAGGAAACCGTCTGCGAGGGGCAGAGGAAAAGGAGGGTAAATGACAGTAGAAGGACAACGGTATCTGGAAGAATGCCGGAAAGTTTTAAAAGAAGAACAGATGGACGCAGTTTCTATGGGGCTGGATTTTGGTCTTCCTGTTTCAGATATTCAGAAAGTAGTTAAGAGCAACCAGGAAGCCCCGGTGATGAAAGCAATCATCATAGGGCTTATGGAAGGGATTGGGGAAATCGACTTTTTATGCGAAGGAAATTATAACCAGTTCCAGGTACGGGAAATCGTAGAGGGCTTAAAAAACGGGCTGGATCTGGAAGAGGTGAAAACCTATGCCGGAAATGAACTGCCGGCCAGCCGTATGCGGACCATGCGGATACAACTGGAAGAGTCAAAGGCAAAAAAAGAAGTTCCGAAAGATGAAGAAATGCGTTCTTATATGAAAAATCTTATGGGGATCATGGAACAATCCATTCAGCAGTTCCGGGAAAGCAATGACCGTTTTACAGCCTTGTCCTCTCTGGTAAAGGAGCATGTTGTTGAAGAGAAAAACCAGGAGATTAAAGACCTGTATGAGAACCTGCAATATAAAGATAAAAACATACAGGAATTAAAAGAAAAGCTGGCAAAGAAAGAGCAGGAAATTCAGGAGCTGAAAAAAGAAGCAGAAAAATACAGGGAAAAAACAGAAGCTGCTTCCAGGGAAACAAAAGTGGTATTGGAAGAAAAAAGCATACAAACAGCGGAAGGGCTGCAAAAAAGTAAGCGCCGGCTGCTTGGGATTGCCATGCTTGGAAAAAAAGTACCCAAAAGTGTTGTGGAGAAAATTCTGGAATATAACTTGTCCGCAGAACAGTTGGAAGAAATTCGCCAGTGTGTAGAAAGTGGGCTGGCAGATGCAGAAATTCTTCAGGTGATGGAGAACAGTCCTTCACCGGAGAGAATGAAAAAAATGCGGGAAATTATCCTTTTGATGCGGAAACGGAAGGCGGGTGTGTAAATGGCAGAACTTGAACATGTGGTAAAAATATTTTCCCTTTTGGAAGCTGCCGAAAAGGAACAGCCCTTTCTTACTAGGGAGCAGAAACAGGATTTGTACCGTATTGCTTTTCATAAGGAGTCTATGGAAGAGGTAGAAAAAATTATTTTGCAGTTACAGGCGCCTCATGCAGGAAAGGAAGAAAAAGAGCGTATTCTTTATCATTACCTTGAACCGTTTTCTCAGGTTCCGGAAAATATTTTGCAGATTGAGAATTATATTTTTCAGCTTCAGTATATGACCTATGAAAAGGAAAAAGCAAACCACATGCTGGAGGCTCTCTTAAAACAGGAAAATATCCAGTATGACCTGGAAGCCATGCTTGCAGAAGGAAAAACAAAGGCGGCTGTTTTAGCAAAAAAAGACAGGGCAATGGGATAGGAGGGAGAGCATGAGTGAAATACAAGATGCGGCGCAAATCATTAAAGTTTCCTTTGAAGGCGCAGAAATCATTCTGAAAATGGGAAATACAGGCTGGCAGTTTGTAAAAGATATTTGTGCGGTATTTAAAAAAGTTCTGGACCAGGAAAAATTGTCAGGGAAAACTTCTGTACAAAAGCTCCTGAAAATGGGAGGCGATTTGCAGGTTTTCCGTTTTGAAACAAAAGACCTGGAACGGGTAAAAGCCCTGGCAAATAAGTATGGGATTTTATATTCCATTTTGCCGGATTTGAATGAGAAGGACGGTATGAGTGAAATTTTGTTCCATTCCCAGGCAGCGCCCCGTATTCAGTCCATGATGGCAAAAATTGAACATTCCAATATTGGGACGTTAGATGAATACTATGAAAATGCAGAGCCGGATAAGGTAGAGCAGTTGGTAGAAGAAGTAAAAAAGCCTGTCCTGCCGGAGCCGAAGGAGTGTGAACTGGTTGCGCGGGAACTGGCGAAAAACCAGGTGGAGAAGATCAGTGATGTCCGTTCCCGTCTGAATATGACCTGGCTTCAGATCTGGCCGATTATCTGCTACATGGAAGAACAGGGGATTTTGGAGAAAGGGAAGGAAGGTACGGTGACACTGACCAGGACACCGGAACAGATCGAAGAATTGGTAGATTCCCAGCAGTGGAAACAGTTGTTTGGGGAAGAGGAAGCCCAAAGACGCAGCACTGGAAACAGCCAGGAAACAGAAGAAAAGATGCAGGTCATTCAGCGTATCCAAAAGGAAAAGCGGAACAATCCAGGTGTGAATGCCATTACCATAGACCAGAAGCTGGTATATGAAGAAACAGAGCATCATATCAAAACCAGGATTCCGTACCGTAAGAATGAATTTATCTGGCTGGACAAATCGGAAATTAGCTGGATTAATGACCATAAGACTATTTTTGCAGGATTGGAAAAGAAGAAGGAGTATGCAATTTTAGACCTGGAGGACCGTTTTCTTAGAAAAACTTCGGGGGAAGATTTATATAGGGAAAGCTATGATCCGGTACGCAGGGAACGTGCCAGACAGGAGCAGGAAAAGATACGCAGAAGAAGGGAACATAATTACAGGAAGACACAAC
The DNA here is from genome assembly GCF_025567525.1 of Gallintestinimicrobium propionicum. Classification (NCBI taxonomy): domain Bacteria; kingdom Bacillati; phylum Bacillota; class Clostridia; order Lachnospirales; family Lachnospiraceae; genus Gallintestinimicrobium; species Gallintestinimicrobium propionicum. The sequence goes on from NZ_JAOQJY010000017.1 coordinate 33,044, forward strand.
AGAACCTGGAAGCAGGGAGAAGAAGCATACAGGGGCAAAGGAGGTAGAGAACCGGAGCAATTCAGAAAAAGAAGAAACAGTCCTGGGGTATGTATTTCATTGGAGGCGTAGCTTCCGGCTATGGAGGTTATCTCTTGAACGTGTGTTATCAGCCTGGAAAGGATATCAACTATTTTTTAAACCGTCTGGATCAGGTGATGGCAGCCCCGTTTGCCAATTATTGGAACGAAACTTCCTTAAAAGCAATCATTCTGGGGATTTTTGTATATGTGATCGGTATGGTCATGTATGTCACCAGCCGGAAAAACTATATGCCGGGTCAGGAATTTGGTACCGCTGTTTTTGCAGATCCGAAAAAGGTGGCAAAGCAGTTTGCGGATAAAGATGAACACAATAACCTGATCTTATCCCAGAATGTCAGGCTGTCCATGAATACCAGAAAGACTAGGAGAAACCTAAATGTCCTGGTAATCGGAGGAAGCGGCGCTGGAAAAACCTTGTTCATGGTGAAACCCAATCTCCTTCAGTTAAGCAGGGCTTCCCAGATCATTACAGATCCCAAAGGGGAGATTTTAAGATGCTGCGGAGGTATGCTGAAAGCGCATGGATACCGGATACGGGTGCTGAACCTGGTGGAAATGGAGCAGTCTAACGGATATAATCCATTCCGCTATATCCGCTCTGAAACAGATATTGTAAAACTGGTTACTAACTTGATCAATAATACCACACCGAAAAACGCACAGCCCAGTGATCCATTCTGGGAGAAAGCCGAGTCTTTGTACTTGCAGGCTATTTTTCTTTATGTGTGGCAGGAGTGTGAAATGGAGAAAAGGAATTTCCGTATGGTTTTGCAGCTTTTGAATGAGGCGGAAGTCCATGCAGACGGTTCCCCTTCTGATTTAGACCGGCGTTTCCGCAGACTGGAGAGAAAAAAGGGAAGCAACCACCCTGCTTTAATCCAGTATAATAAAGTGGTACGGGGTGCAGGAGATACGGTAAGGAGTATCATCATTTCCGCAAATGCAAGGCTGGGATTGTTACAGAACCCACAAATTTTGCGGATTCTGGATCATGATGAAATGGAGATTGAGGAGATTGGGATTGGTGTTGATGGGGACAGAAACCGGAAGACCGCACTTTTTTGTGTGACGCCGGATTCGGATAAGAGTTATGCCTTTTTAATTGGTATGCTTTATTCCCAGATTTTCCAGGAATTGTATTACCAGGCAGACTTCCATTACAATGGAAAACTTCCCATTAACGTGAATTTTATGCTGGACGAATTTGCCAACGTGCCATTGCCAGATGACTACTGCAGCCTACTTAGTACCATGCGTTCCAGAAATATTTCCTGTACCATTTTTATCCAAAACCTTGCCCAGATCAAGGCTTTGTTTGAGAAAACCTGGGAAACCATACCGGGTAATTGTGATTCCCTGGTATATCTTGGTGGGAATGAACAGTCCACGCATAAGTATATCAGTGAGTCCCTGGGAAAAGGAACCATTGATAAAAAAAGCAGTGGGGAAACCAAAGGCCGGCAAGGGAGCAGTTCCCGGAATTATGATGTGCTGGGGCGTGAGCTTTTGACACCGGACGAAACCCGAAAGCTGGATAACTCAGAGTGTATTTTGTTAATCAGGGGTTGTGATCCTATTATTGATAAGAAATACAATACTTTTGCACACTCCAGATTTTCGGAAACAGAAGATGGCGGGGGTGCGCCTTATATCCATGACAGAATGGCTGCCCAAAAACAGGCGGTACAGATTTTAAGTGAAGAATCCCTGGATTATTATAAGAAGAAAAAGGAACAGGGAGAAGATGTTCAGATTGTGGAACTGTCTTTTGATGAAATTTTTTCTTATGAGCCTATTCCTAAGAAGATTTTTTCGGAGGAAGAGCTGAAAGAGAACCAGAAGAAGAGAACGGTAGAGGAGGTGAGGCCGCCGAAGAAAACGGAAAAACCGGTACAGACAGAGGAAGAAAAACTTTCTGAATTATTGGAAAGCCATGTTTATAATGAGGAACAGTTGGGAGAAATCATGCTTGCCATTGGTGCTGGAATTTCGTATGATAAAATCCTTCAAATGGCAGATACAAAAAACAGTGCTGAAAAGATGAAGGAAATCCGTAAAAAATTTACAAAAGAAACAGCCTCGGATTAAAGAAGGCAGATTTTTGGAAACCTGTAGTTTTTGCATTACGCAGGGCAGGTTTTTAAAAATCTGTCTTTTTGCGTAATGCGGTATCAATCACATGAAAAGGAGTAAAAAGATATGAAAATCAAAGAGGTTATCAGAAAGAAACAGAACCGCTTGAAAAAATCTCTACTGGGAGTCCTGGCAGTAAGCGCTGCCACTGTTTCCCTGTTCCCCCAGACTGTCATGGCTTCCGGGGTAAGTGACGTAACACAGCCGCTTATGAATTTAAAGACACTGGTGATCAGTATTATCGGTGCGGTGGGTGTGATTATCCTGGCAAAAAACGTGATGGAATTTGCACAGGCTTACCAGCAGCAGGACAGTTCTTCTATGAACAGTGCCATTAAAGGAATTGTTGCAGGGCTTATTATGGCAGCTATTTCCTCCGTTCTTACTTTCCTGGGAATCAGCTAAAACCGTTCTTCTTTTTGAGATAAACAGATAAGAAGAGAGGTGAAGTGATGTTTAATTTAGGAGAGGCGATCCTTGCACTTTTGGAAATCGTGTTTGGATTTTGGAATAATCAGGTCAGCCTCGTATTTGAACTTTTAGGACAGTCCCCTACCGGGTTCAAAGGGGGCGGGCCCTGGGGGATCATTGAAGGGATTGAACCCCTTTTTGTTGGGATAGGCTCTGCCCTGGTAGTCCTTTTTTTCGTCATTGGGTTTTGTGCAGAGTCGGTAGATATCCGGGAAGAAATCCGGTTTGAAGCAATCCTCCGTATGTTTATCCGGGTTGCCATTGCACAGTGGCTGGTATCTTATAACATTACCATTATGAAAGCCCTGTTTACTTCCTGTGGAAACCTGGTGGGGCATTTGGGACAAAACCAGAGTGTGGAGTTATCCATTGACCCGGCGCAGGCAGAAGTGATCAAAGATTTAGGATTTGGAACCAGTATCGTGTTCCTGATACTTGCTGTTTTCCTATCTTTAATCGTTATTATCTGTGGGTTCTTCCTGCTGTACAATGTTTATTTCCGCTTTTTGAAAATTATGGTAATTGTACCTTTTGGGGCGATTGCCAGCAGTACCCTGGCTGGAAACCGGGGGCTTAGCAATACCTTTGTAGCCTATATGAAATATTTTATCAGTGTCGTTTTTGAGGCAGTCACAATGGCACTGGCAATCCTTTTGTGTAACCAGTTTATTTCCTCCGGACTTCCGACCTTTACCGGAGATTATGAGGACTGGGCCAAAACCCTGATTTATTTGGGGGAAATGACCTTTACGGTTGCGCTGACGGTAGGCACTGTAAAAGGAGCGCAGAACCTGACTTCCAGGGCACTGGGATTGTAGGAGGAAAGGATTGTGCAGGAAAAAGGGATACAGATGACACTATTTGAATATTTTCAGGACGCAGAATGCTTCAGCCTTAAAGAAGCAGTGGCTTGTGTAGAACAGGTAAAAGAGGTAAAAGAACCCAGTATCCGGGCAAGAATTTATGAGGGAATAGAAAAGGGGCTTTTTTCCAGGATAGCCAAAGGAGTCTATACGGTTACCAAAGAACAGGACGGAGAAGAGGTAACTTGTATGATGGTTCAGGGGAATGGCAGGGATTTGAGCTTTTTAAAAGATAACAGTATAGATGCCATTATTACAGATCATGCTTATGACCTGAAAAAAAGCCTGAAAGGGGGAAATCGGGATTTTGCGGCCTATGAATGTTTTCAATATACGCAGGAAGACTTTGATGAAAAATACCGGGTGTTGAAAAAAGGGTGTTTTCTGGTAGAGTTCATGCCGGAAGAAAATGGGGAAAATTATGAATACCTCTATCAGATGAAAAAAATGGCGAAAGAAGCAGGGCTTGAATATTATGCAAAAGTCGCCTGGAAAAAAGGAGATTTCGTTGCCAATACGGGAAGAAAATCTAAAAATACGGAAGAGATTGCATTTTTTACGAAAGGAAAAGCCAGGAATTTACGCCCAGATGCGAAAAAGGATAAGGCGGAGCCAGGAATATCCCACTATATGTCAGGCGCCAGGGGAATGCTTCCAACGGTCTTTGACATTGAACCGCCAGGGAAAAACTCCCGTATTCATCAGGCAGAAAAACCAGTGCAACTTTTGCAGCAGATCCTTGGATTTGTAACAGAAGAAAAGGAGTGGGTACTGGATCAGTTTGCAGGTTCGTTTTCCCTGGGGGAAGCAGCACTTTCCAGTGAACGGAATGCAATCTGCATTGAAATTAATGAAGAATATTTTGAAAAGGGAAAAGAAAGGCTTCTGTCTGCAAAGAGCAGGAGTCGGTAGGAAAGGAGGATATGTAAATGGAACAGGAAGAAAAACTCAGCCTGGATTTTGGCAATGGGGAGATCTATGAGGTCTGGCTGGAAGTTGCAACTTATCCGGCTGATAAAAACATCAAAGTTTGTGTGTTTACGGAAAAAGAGGAAGAGATATGGAAACTTTTTGAATTGACCACAGATATGGGAATTCCGCTGGAAAAGAACCAGACCTTTTTGCTCCCAGGCTATGATCTGGAGCAGATAGTAGAATTTATCAAAAAAAACGCGATTGGACAGTTAAAAGAAGAAATCTGCTGTTCTGGCTGTATGGAATATCCACTGTTTGAATTTCAGGAAGAAACTTTAAAGAAATTGGACCCGGAGGGATATGCAGCCTATGAGCAGGCATACCAGGAACGGGGAGAAGTAAAGAATCCAGAATTTCAAAAGGAAATCAAAACAGCGGATTTTCAATGGGCGTATGGAACCGAAGAACTGGCATTGCGGGTAGATTATTATGCAATGAACCAAAACCTTTATGTGGAGCTGTATAGCCGGGAAGATGGGATGTGGGAACCGTTTTCAGATTTGACCGTAAACCTTCCCGGATATTGCCTGGAGCCTGGAACTGCCTGTATCAGCGGTGATTTTAGTAAGGAAAATATCCAGTTTATTCAGGAGCATGGATTGGGAACACTGCTTCCCTGGAAAGCACAATCCGGTATGGGGCAGTATGCGGTGGTGAAATTTCATCTGGAGGAACTGCGTAAGTTTGACCAGGCTGGGGTTGCCGCCTTTTGCAATCAGCATGGATTACAGAAAACCATGCAGGAAGAGCGAAGACAGAGTAGATAAAAAACAGAGACAGGAGGTTATGTATGGAGATTGAATTAAGTGAGGACCTGCAGCATTATAAAGAATCCCTGGTTCTAGGGCTTACAGCAAAACAGTTTTTGTTTTCGGCGTTGGCATTGGGCGTAGGAACTGGGATTGTCCTGCTTTTGTATGAAAAAATCGGGATTACTTTGAGCTGTTATGTGGCAACCCCTTTTGTTGTACCTCTGGCACTGACTGGGTTTTATAACTATCATGGGCTGACATTCTGGCAGTTTGCAGGGAAGATGATTTATTTTTCCTTTTTTAACCGCCCTTTGGTGTATGGCTCTACGGAATCGGTGCAGGAACTGAAACAGATTTATATGGAAACCCGTCAGGAAGAAGAACGGGAAGTACAGCAAAGGAAAAAGGAACAGAAAAAAGAGAAGAAAGGTGGTGATGTCAACGTGGTGAAAAAGAAGGCAATCCGTATGGGGATCGTAACGGTAGTGATGATTGTACTTGGTGCGGCAGCAGCGGTGTGGTATAAGATGTACCGTTGACCAGAATATTCAATCAAGGCGTGAAATAGCGCCTGCTCTCCATTTCAGGAGAGGGATACACAGACATGTAGCGGCAGATGGAAGCTGCTGTGTTTGTGGCCCCATCTGCCTGAAAGGAGGAAATTAGAGATTGTCAATTTTTTCAGATAAGTTTGACCAGTTAAAAAAAGCAGATAAAGCAGTAAAATCCCCGAAATATCTTCAGGAAGTCATGGGGATTGGGAGAATTGCAGAAAATGGCATTTTTGAAGTAGGGAAGGGGGTATATTCCAGGACATACCGTTTTTTGGACATTAATTATGTAACCGCAGGTGCAGAAGAACAGATGCGAATCTTAAAGCAGTATTGTAAGACGGTAAATGCCATTGATGTATATTTTCTTATTACCATTTTTAATCGGAACAAAAACATGCAGGATTTCCGGGAGCATGTACTTTTCCAGGAAAAAGGAGATGGTTTTAACTGGCTGCGTGGAAGTTATAACCAGATTATTGAAAAGCGCATTGTAGATGGAAGGCAGGGGATTGAACAGGAAAAACTGCTGACTGTATGTGTAGAACGGAAATCCTACGAACAGGCAAAAGCATTTTTTGCCACTTTTGAAGCGACCTTAAAACAGAACTTTGGAGAACTTGGCTCCTGCATTGAAGAATTAAATGCAGAAGAACGGCTGCGGGTACTTTTCAATTTTTACCGTATAGGGGAAGAGGAACAATTTTCCTTTGATTTCAGACAGGCATTAAAAAAGGGCGGTGATCCTAAAAATGATATTTCACCAGGGTATATGCAGTTTTACCCAGGTTATTTTGAAACGGAACGGAAAAAATGCAGGGCATTATTCATTAAAAAATATCCTTCTTCTTTATCGGATACCTTTTTAAATGAGATTACCAGCCTTCCGGTTCATAGTATTACTACAATCTGTATTGTACCAGTACCAAAAGAACTGGCAAATAAGGTTCTTCAGAAGAAATATCTGGGCATTGAAAATGATATTTTAAAGCAGCAGAGAGTCCGTAATAAAAATAACGACTTTTCCAGTGACATTTCTCATATCAAGAAAGTCCAGAAGGAGAAGATTGTAAATCTTATGGACGACGTGCGGGAAAATGACCAGAACCTGTTTTATACAGGGGTTAATTTCTTGATCATGGCAGAGGACAAGAAGGAGTTAGACAGTGTAACCGAAACCATTAAAAATATCGGCAATGGACGCATGTGCCAGATTGAAACCCACTATTATCAGCAGAGGGAAGCTATGAATACCATACTTCCAGTGGGAAACCGGCAGATCAGCACAATGCGGACCATGCTCACCAGGGATATTGCAGCCCTTCTTCCCTTTAATGTACAGGAATTAAACGAAAAGTCCGGCGTCTGCTATGGCATTAACCAGGTTTCTCATAACCTTTGCATTGGAAACCGGAAAAAACTGGCAAATGGAAATGGAATGGTATTCGGTGTTCCCGGCTCCGGAAAATCCTATTTCAGTAAGTCGGAAATGCTGCAGGTGTTCTTAGGAACAGATGATGATATTATCTGTATCGACCCGACACTGGAATATTTTGATATTGCAGAAGCCCTGGGAAACCAGGCAGCAATCATTAACCTGTCTACCTATACAAAGAATTACATCAATCCTTTGGAGATGGACGTTTGGGCGCTGGATTTAAACGATTCTCAGGGATATATCCGGGATAAAGGGGAATTTATGCTGGGGCTGTGTGAACAGTGTTACGGGGATAATCTAAACAGTCGCCATAAATCCATTATAGACCGTTGTGTACGAAAGTTGTATATCGACATTGCAAAGGCAAGGGAAAAGCATATCCCTACCATGTCAGAATTTTATGAGTTATTGTTGGAGCAGCCAGAAGAAGAGGCAAAGGACATTGCTTTATCGTTGGAGCTGTTTGTAAATGGCTCTTTAAATATTTTCAATAACCATACCAATGTGAATGTACAGGCAAGGTTCATTGTCTATGGTACCAGGGACCTGGGGAAAGAGCTGGGAGCCATTTCCACTCTGGTCATGCTGGAAAATATCAGTGCCAGGATTGCAGAAAACGCAAAGAAAGGAAGGGCAACCTGGCTTTATATAGATGAGTTCCATACTGTTCTTGACCGGGAGTATAGTGCGAAATTTTTGTTCAGCCTCTGGAAAAAAGTGAGGAAGCAAGGGGGACTATGCACAGGAATCACCCAAAATTTGGTTGATATGCTGCAAAACTATACAGCCATGACCATGCTTGGAAACAGTGAGTTTATTGCCCTGTTAAAGCAGTCCAATGTAGACAGTCAGGAATTATCCACTGCAGCAGGAATTCCAGAAGCACAATTAAAATATGTAGATAATTCTCCTTCCGGTACGGGGATCATTAAGTATGGAAATACCTGTATTCCATTTGATAACCGTATGGAAAAAGAAGCCAATCCGCTGTATGCGCTTTTCAATACCAACCTTCACGAAAAGGCGTTGCAGACAAAGCAGGAGTAATGTAATCTGAAAGGAACTTTTTCTTTTATCTGTAAAGGAAAAGGTATGACAGACGAGAAAAAAATTAGGCAACAGCAAAAATTATAAGTCGGTAAAGTAGAAAAAGGATAGGACAAAAAGAGTGCAGTTCTTTTATCAGGCACTCTTTTTGTATATCATGGGAAAGGTGGCAGAATGGCTGAAACATATCAAATAGAAATGAATTTAGAGCAGTTGGAAAGACTTTTAAAAAATCTGCCGGAGGGAATTATGCTGGAGATTTGCTTTGGAAAGGAAGAACATGGAGAAGACACATAAAATAGATGTGGTAAGTATACGCCTGGTGGAAGAACCTCCTCTATACAGTAGCAAAGAATTAAAAAATCCCTGTGATGTGGCAGAACTCTTTCAGGATTTTTTAAAAGATTGTGACCGGGAAATGTTCTGTATTTTAAACCTTCGGACAAAAGGACAGGTAATCAATCTCAATGTAGTGGGTGTCGGGACTCTGAACAGTGTATTGATACACCCGAGGGAAGTGTTTAAATCTGCAATCCTGTCTAATGCCAGCAATATCATCCTGGCACATAACCATCCTTCGGGAAATCCGGAACCTAGCAGGCAGGACATGGACATGACAAAAAGATTGGCAGAAGCTGGGCGGCTTCTGGGGATTGAAGTGCTGGATCATGTGATTGTATCAGATGACCGGTATTTTAGCTTCCGGGAGGAAAAGCTATTGCCGGAATATTTCCAGATGGATGGGATAGCTGCGGAGCAATCCTTTCCGTATGCAAAGAGTGAAAGAGAGAAGGTACGTTAATGGGATTGACGGATTAATACGGGAACCATATAATGAGTACAATGGAAAATTTGTTTATAGAAACAAACACGTTGATGGAGAATGTAAAAATTCTGTGATTAGCGTTTAAAGTGTGTTATATTAGGAGGAGAACGATGGGATTAAAAGATGCGAAAGAAGGAAAACTTCTATATCATTTAACAGAATTAAAGAATCTGGAATCTATTATTGATTTTGGCCTTGTGCCGAGAAAGATTCTAAGGGAGAATACGGTAACATTTGGAGATGTAGCAGATCCAGAAATTATACGCAAGAGGGAAAGTCTGGGATTGGACGGATACATTCCATTTCATTTTCATCCATATTCAGCTTTTGATGTGGCTGTAAAGAAAACTCATGCGGGAGAGGAAATGATCTATATCTGTATTACCAGAAATTTGGCAAGGCGCAATAATTTCAGCATTTTACCTAAGCACCCATTGGCATTGGAAGGATGCCAGTTATATGATTATGATGAAGGTTTTGAAATGATCAACTGGGATATTCTTACCAGTGTGGGGCAAAATGACGTGGAAGCCAGAAATATAAAGATGGCGGAATGCCTGAGCCCATTGGTTATTCCTGTTGATGCATTCCAGTGCATCTATGTTTCATCTGAAGAAACTAAAAACAGAGTAACAAATTTACTGAAACAGAAAGGCGTTATCTTTCCACCGCCATTTATTACGGTGATGTCCCAATGGTTTGAATAACGAGAGGAGGTGGTTGTGTTGATTAAATACACAACTGGAGATATGTTTCAGTCTGGTGCAGAGTGTTTAGTTAATACAGTCAACTGTGAAGGCTATATGGGAAAGGGAATTGCGTATCAATTTAAACTGAAATTTCCGGAAAACAATAAAGCCTATATAAAAGCATGTAAAGACAAAACACTTCATGTCGGAACAATCCATACTTTTGTAGAGAATGGCATTACAATTGTAAACTTTCCGACGAAAGATAAGTGGCGTGAAAACTCTAAAATAAGTTATATAGAAACAGCACTGGATGTTCTGGTAGAAAGGCTTCCGAAACTGAATGTAAAGTCCGTAGCGATTCCCCCGCTGGGATGTGGTAATGGTGGTTTGGATTGGCAGACAGTAAAAGAACTGATACAAAAGAAATTAAAACCAATTGCTGATGATTTTACGGTTTTGATTTATGAGCCACAGAGAAATTATGTGCAGAAAGCAGCTACTGCACCTAAACTTACAGCAGCCAGTTTAGTCTTGATGAAACTCAAAATGGGACTGAAACGTTGTACAAAACTTCGTCTTCAAAAAGCGGCGTATTTTATGAATTTATATCTGGAAGAACCTTATTTTTCCTTTCAAAAGTATAAATATGGTCCATATGCCCATTCCATTGATATTGTTGGCAGAAATATCGGAGAGTATCAGAGTTTTTATGGATTAAATGATACAGAATCGACGTATCAGTTAGCTTATCAGGTGATATGCAGTGAAAAAACAACAAAGCTATTGAACCGCCTTTCTCCTGCAATTGAAAAGGCTGTTGCTTATGTAAATGGGATAGAGAGCGACCATGAACTGGAAGGACTTGCAACAGTAACTTATTTAGTCCAGACTTTTTCAAGAATAGATGCCAGCCAGATCGTATCTGAATTTAAACAGTGGTCAGATGACAAAGCAACCCGTTTTACTGAGGATGAAATAAAGAAATACATTGACTGCTTGGAGCAGATGGGTGTGATAGAACGGGATATTATGGGAAACTATTGCATTTCAGAGTATCTTTCTTACAGATAAACAACAATTAAAAAAGAAAATAGGAAGTAACACGAAGAGCATTATCGCTAAAAACGGTAGTGCTTTTTTTGTGCATAAAAAGGAGGTATTGCTACATGGAAAAAGGTGAGATGGGCGAGAATGCCACCGGACGTTTGGCAACGTATTATGTGGCAGAATGTATGGAATTTAACCGCTATGGAGAATACAGGGAGGATATCCACAGTGCAGAAGAGGCAGTAAAGATCTATCAGAGTATTCCTTCTGAAAGGTTGAATGCAGGAAAAGGAATTGGGCTTCATGTGGAGGAAGAAGATGGTATTCCATTGGAATTTTCCCTGGTTTATAACGGAGAGTTGGATGTGGATCTTTTGAGAGATATCTATGATCCAAACCAATACCCAGAGGTTTTTATAGCTGCCAGGGAACTGAGTGCTTATCTTCCGGAAACAAAAGTCATTGATACCAAAGGGCTTTTAAAAGAGAAAACCTTGGAGGCTACTGTTTTTGCAGATGAAATGATAAAACTGGAAAAAAATCTTGACCCTGATTTTTACCATACCTTTTATCCGAAAGAAGCAGAACATAAGGAAGCTATTATATGGAAAGCCTTATGTCAAGATGGAAAAGAGGAATACAGCAGGTGGCTGGGAAGCAAGATATTTGAGCAGAAACCAGAGCTGAAAGAACAGGCAGACAAACTAAAGACAACACTGGAACAGGTAAAACTTATTCCGCCGGTGGACTTGAAACCCTTTGTGTATGTGCGGATCAGTGAACACCCGGACATTCCATTGGAAGAAGCCATGCCATTAAATCAAGCGGTAGAATTGTTCGGAAAGCTGGATCGGCAGGCAGTGGAAGAGAAAGATATGGCAGGTTATTACAAAACACATTTTGAAATCTGTTTTCTCTCAGAGGGGGAAGTCATGTCTTATACCGGGCGCCAGGATTTTGGTGACGGGGAAGGAAATCTGCTGGATCATGTAAAAGCATTTGCAGATTATTATCTCCATACAGAAGAAGGGCAGAAGCTTATGAAACAGACCGCCAGGACAACAGAAGAATGGGAACATGAACAACAGCAAATGAGATGGGTACTGGAGGAGATGCTTCCTACCCTTCAGTATTTCTGCAACCTGGAAAAACTGGAAACAGCGGTTCTGGAAGAACAGGAAATAGAAAAGAAAGTCCCTTTACTGACGCAGGGGGACGCATCACGAAAAGCATATCAGGAAGCCATGCTTGCCTATATCCGGGAAAGCAGGATTGCATTAAATACAGGGAAGGAGCTGCCTTGTATGCCGGATATCCGGGATTTTGCAACTGCCTGTCCGGATAAATCATACAAAGAACAGGTTATGGAAGAGATACGACAGGAAGCAGAGTCATACGGTATGACCGTAGAAGCGTATGCAGCAAATGGATATGAGCCGCCAAAAAGGGGCGGCAGATAAAATTAGGAAAGGAGGCGGAGTTTTGGCCATGTAAAAGATATCTTCCCTCCTGAAAAAAATTGGATTTAGAAAAAACAGCAATAGAACGTATCCGCACTGCCAGCCAGATGTCCCTGCAACATTATGGGCTTCCTTTGGTAGTGACGGACAGTGGAGGAAAAGACAGCGCCGTATGCAGGGAACTGGTACGGCGTTCCGGCGTGCCATTTGAACTGATGCACAACCTGACTACTGCAGATGCCCCACAGACTATTTATTATGTGAGGGAACAGTTTCAGAAGGCAGAACAGGCCGGTATAACTTGTAGTATCAATAAACCTTACTATAAAGGGCAGCGGATAACTATGTGGAGCCTGATCCCCATGAAAATGATCCCTCCTACCAGGACTATCCGGTATTGTTGTGAGGTTCTAAAAGAAAATGGTGGGGCTGGGCGTTTTATCACCACAGGTGTCCGGTGGGCAGAAAGCCGAAAGCGGAGGAAAAACAGGGGGATTTATGAAAATTTTGTCCCAAATGGAAAAAAACGTGCCATTATTTTAAATAATGATAATGATGATACCAGGCGACTCTTTGAATCATGCCTGTCAAGGGGCAAACACGTATGCAATCCCATTGTTGACTGGAGTGACCAGCAGGTCTGGGAGTATATCCAGGCAGAGAAAATACCCATGAACCCTCTTTACGAAATGGGATTTCACTGGGTTGGCTGTGTAGGCTGTCCTATGGCAGGAAAACAAAGATACCGGGAGTTCCGCATCTTCCCGACCTATGAGAGGGCTTACCGGCGGGCTTTTGCTAAAATGCTGGAGTTAAGGAAAGCTGCAGGAAGGCAGTGCAATTCCCGCTTATGGTCAGATGTAGATGCTTTTTTCCGTTAGTGGATGGAGGATCCTGGTATCCCCGGACAGTATGAATTGTCCTTTCATGAAGATACCAATGAGATTTATTATGACTATTTGTAGTGGAAGAGAGGAGGAATTATCGCAAAATATCAATTATCTTTTGGACTGCAGTATGAAGCCTGGATGCTGGAAATCCGTATTCCGGACTGGCTGGAGTTTCCTTCTAAGGAGCAGGCACTAAAATATGGTGAGCAAGCTGAGGTTTCCGTTTTCTTAAAAGCGGAAGCTATTTTTTTGCTCTTTGATGGCAGTAAGGAGAAGATTTTACCGCAGCAGACGGAACTTTATCAGTTTTCCTACCTGAAAGAAAAGACTTATGACAGACTGGGACCGCCACTTTCCCCGGAAGACATAGACCATTTGGTAGAAGTGGGGGAATTGGAGCAGGTACTGTTCAGTGAAAAATATATCCTGACAGAAGATGATTACCAGGAATTTTCCGGAAACCTTATGGAAGCCTTTCAGGAATTGGAAAAGGAGTACGGTCCACCACCCAGAGAAAAGGAACAGGGGTATCTGTTTCAGGCGCTCTGGTATCAGGCAGAAGAATTAAACCCCGGAGAGGGGGACTGCTTTGGAGATTAAGGTAAAAAAAGAAAAAGAGCCGGAGCTGAAATTAAAAAAAGAAGCCCAGGTGACGGTGCATAAGAAAAATCCTATTTTATCTGCAAAGGAAAAGAAAGCTGCTTTTACCTCTAAGCCGGTGGCCGATCTTTTAGGGCAGAGAAAGAAAAAAGAAGGGGCAGAAAAAGGGAAACAGCCGAAGCAGGGCAGAGAAGCGCTGTTTGAAAAACAAAAGGAAAAGAAAAAGCAATCCGGGAAAGAGGCAGCAATCCGGGGAGCAGCAGAAGATAGAAAACAAAATGGAAAGGCCAAAAGCACCGTATCTGTACCGGGAACCTTACAGCCGGATCAGATGAAACAGGGGGTAGCACCAAACAGTCAGCCCTCTGCTGGTTTCCAGGCGAAGGAACAGTATCGGAGGGAACAGGCTGCAAAGCTGGCGGAAACAAAAAAATCTTCCCTGGCGAAGCAGACTGCCATAAAAGGGGTACGCCGGGGAGAGGCTGCTATATTGACCCAGTTAGAGGGCGGGGAGGAAGTCAATGATTCCCTTTATGTCATGGGGACAGCAACAAAACCGGCAGAAAAGCTGTGGAAGGATCGGAATTATAGAAAGGCAGAGCAGGAATTAAAGGTAAAACAGGCAGATGGGAAGATCACCAATAAGCAGTTTTACAGACAAACAAGAGCAGTGAAAAAGAAACAGATGGAGAAACAGAAAAAACAGGCAGTCCGGCAGAGAAAAATCCAGTATATGATCAATAAGCTCACCGGAAATGGGCAGCAGGACAGTTTGGCACAGGTGGCAAAAGATATTGTAAAGATGAAAGCCTCTGTGTTTATGCTGAAGGTGGTCCAGTTTGCCGGGGCGCTTTTGGCTCCGCTGTTCAGTATTCTTCTTGTGGTGGCAATCCCTGTAGTGATTATCTTTTTCCTCTTATACTGTTCGCCACTTGGTGCGTTCATGCCAAATCCGTCTGAGGAGAACCCTACCGTCCGAGAAGTTTTAAGCGGTTACTACATGGACTTTAATACAAAACTTGGACAAAATGGGAAAGATGGGGCAGTTACCTATCTCCATGAGAAAAACGGGAATTATGTGAGTAATTACTATGATACTTTAATGGTTTATATGGTGAAGTATGGAACCGGGGATATAGGTGTGGATATGGATCAGCGGCATAAGGACAAGCTGAAGGAAATCTTTGATGAAATGAACAGTTTTGAAAACACGACCATAACCACCACCATAAAGGCAGGGGAAAGCCTGGGAAATGTTGTCACCAGCGGTTATTGCCAGTGCAGTATCTGTTGTGGACAGTGGGCAGGAGGACCTACAGCCTCCGGTGTCATGCCAAAACCGGACCATACCATTGCAGTAGATGCACAAAACCCCTTTGTCCCTATGGGAACCAGGATCATTATGAACGGGATTGAATATACCGTAGAAGATACCGGAGCATTTGACCGGTATGGGGTACAATTTGATGTTTTCTGTGCAGATCATGCAACTGCGTCTGCCTGGGGACATCAGACTTTTGAAGCGTTTCTGGCAGATGGGGACGAAAATGAGATTACGGTAACAAAGAAGGGCTGCTACGTCAAGAACCTGAATTATGAGGACTATATTGCACTTGGAAAGCTGACCGAAAAAGAAGAAGAACTTTTAAGGGAAGTCATGAGTGAGGAATTCCGAAATGAGATCCCTTCCTTTGGCGTAGGAAGTGACGTTGCAAATCTGGCACTGACGAAGGTAGGCTGCAAATACAGTCAGGAACACCGGTATGAGGAAGGATATTATGATTGCAGTTCCCTGGTACAGCGGTTGTATCAGGAGGTAGGCATTTCCCTTCCGGCGATTGCCTCTACCCAGGGAGAATTTATGGTAACACATGGGTTGGAAGTTACAGAAGGCGAACTGGAGCCGGGAGATCTGATTTTTTATTCTTATGAGCAGAATGGGCAGTTCCGCAATATTTCCCATGTGGCAATTTATGTTGGTAATGGCAGAATGGTACATGCAGCCAACAGCAGACGTGGAGTAGTGAATGACCCGTTCAATCCGTCGAACATTGGGCTGTATGGAAGACCCAGCCGCTTGCAGTAAGAAAGGAGAAGCATGGACGAAAAAGAATATGAAGTGACCATAACAGAAGTCCTGGAGAAAAAAGTAAGATACCGGGGCAGGAATGAACTGGAGGCAACTGCAAAAGCAGAAGCAGATTATTATGCAGAAAAAATCGTGCTGGGGGCAGATGATTTTTCCTATCGTGATATTTCTGCAAAAGAACTGGTACCTGTAAAAGAAAGAAGGAACAGCAGATGAAGCATATCACAAAAGTACGGGAACTGTATGAGGAAACCATACACTGGATTTCAGAGTCGGAGGATTCCTGGAAAAATTTTCTTTTCTGCATGGGGCGCTTGTATCAGTTGGACTTCTTAAATACCTGTATGGTATATGCCCAGCGCCCAGATGCGTCCGTTCTTGCAGGATATGATGCCTGGCTGGAAATGGATTTGCCGGTTGCCAGAGGAAGTAAAGGAATTGCAGTATTTCCTTCCAAAATTTTCGGGGAAGGAGTTACCCATGTTTATGATATTCAAGATGTAAAGGGACAGGGAATCCGGCCCTGGAACTGGCAGGTGAATGGGACAAACCGCAGACTGCTGGCAAGGGAGCTGTTCCCGGAAATCTACGAACAGGAAAAAAAGTTTAAAAATTCTTTAGACGCCTTTACAAGAACAAATGTTTGGTTTATGATAGAAGAGGAATATGAAATTTTAAAATCCTTGCAGAAGCTGGCTGTCCTTACCGGAGAGGGACAGGAGGTAAAAGAAAACCAGATTACAGAGTTTCTTGTAAACAGTGTCTGTTATGCGGTGGAAAGCCGCTGCGGTATCCGAGATGACACCCTGGATTTTTCTTTTATCTGCGGTTTTTCAGAGAATGAGGAGGTTCTGTACCGGACAGGACGGTTAGTATCCCATTTATCTGGGCGGATTGTGTTACAGATTGCAAGGACCATGAAGAACATAGACCTTGAAAGGAGGCAGTATTATGGAAGGGATCGCAGGAATCCAGTACAGGGAAATGAATGGCGTACAGATACCAGTCTTAGAGGGCGTGATGAGCGAGGAGAAGATACTGGCGTCCCTGAACCGTTACGGCAGGATCGCAGCACAGGAAATGAAGAGAACGGACCAGGCACAATACGAAATGATGCTCCTGTCCGGGAAACTGATGGAGCGGCTTATGAAAATCCAGACAGAAGCGGAGGAATACCACGAGAAACTGGCAGAAAGTCTTCTGAAGACCTGGACCAGAGAGGACAGGACCGACCCTTACAATACGTTGGAAATGACCAACCTTCGGATACAGGCGGACATGGAAGCGCAGAAACAGGTTATGGAGGAGATCATTCACCCCAGGATCGGATAAAACAGGAAAAAACAGAAGAGGATACAGAGAAAGGAACTGCTTCGGCGGTTCCTTTTCTGTCTGGGGAGATAGAACCTGCACAGCCGGAAAACTGGCAGAAAGAGAAAATCCTTCTGGAAATGACAGGGCAGGAGATACCATATAAAATTTATGAGTTTTACCGGAACAATCCAGAGGAAACAGACCGGGAAGCCTATCTTTATGAATTGTATGGAGATGTAAAAAGAGAAGCCCATACAAAAGACGGTATCCTGACCGCAGAAAGCGGTTCCAGTGGTTTTTATATTCTTTGGAGTGAGGGAACTTCCATGAAGGAGGCGTTCTGGTACTGGGACGAAGTTTCTTTGGAAATTGGGAAACGGATTGAAAAAGGGACCTATCTTCCTTTGTTATCTGTATCGGAGGAAGCCTTAGAAAATGGGGAAGAAACAGAGGAAGAAACCTTACAGCCAGAGAAAGTGCAGGAAGTGATTGAGGAAAAGGAACCAATCCCATTAGAAGAGATTGGCATAGCCTTTTATAAACAGAATATCCAGGCGGATATTTTAAAGAAAATGCTCTGTCTGGTCTATACGACCAATCAGCTACCGGAAGAAAAAGACCATTTTTTGAAGATGCTTTTGCTTCGGGAAGTACCGGAAGGCCAGCCTTATTATCTGGTGCGGACAGAACATGGAAGCTATGAGCTTTGTATTCAGGAAAATGGGATTAAGATCACCCTGCCGGAAAGCCAAGATTTTCTGCAGGAACTTTCCTGGGATCAGTTTGGCGGGCTTACTGCACATCTGGCAGAGGAGGACCAGATTGCCTATACCGAAGATTCAGAAACCTTAGAGCAGCAGGAGAATATGTACCGTCTGCTTCCCTGGTTTCCTGCATTATGGGAAGAATATAGCGAAATTCTTAAAAAAGAAGAGCTTTGGCAGGAAGGAAGAACCTCTGTCCAGACAGAAGGTAAGGTAGAAGCCGGAGATTATTATTACCCAGAAGGGTGGCTTCAGTTTACCGGTGGGGATAAAAGCCGGTATCAGAAAAATATCCGGGCGATCCGTATCTTAAAAACACTGGAGCAGGAAGAGAGAAATGCCACAAAAGAAGAACAGGAAATTCTTGCGGGGTATGTAGGGTGGGGCGGGTTGCCAAATGCTTTTAACAGTAAACGCCCGGAGTGGAAAAAAGAATATCAGGAATTGAAGGAACTGTTGACCGCAGAAGAATACGCCCAGGCAAGGGCCAGTGTCAACAGTTCTTTTTATACGCCGCCGGAAGTCGTGCGGGGTGTTTATAAAGCCCTGGAGCAGTTTGGATTCCAGAAGGGAAAAATTCTGGAACCGGCTATGGGGATTGGAAACTTTTTTCATGGTCTTCCGGAAAATATGCAAAAATCCCAGCTTTATGGTGTGGAGATTGATGCCATAAGCGGAAGGATTGCACAAAAGCTCCACCCTTCAGCCAGTATCCAGATCAAAGGATTTGAAAAAACGGAATTTGAGGATAACAGCTTTGATGTGATTGTGGGAAACGTGCCTTTTGGGGACTTCCGCTTGTATGATCCCCGATATAAAAAGATGAAGCTGAAAGTCCATGATTATTTTATCCGGAAAAGCCTGGACCTCCTTCGGCCAGGAGGCATTTTGGCAGTGGTAACTTCAAAAGGAACGTTGGATAAAAATGACAGCACTGTGAGAAAAAATCTGGCAGAACAGGCAGACCTTTTAGGGGCAGTCCGGCTTCCGGCAGATTCTTTTGGAAAGAGCGCCAATACCGCAGTTACCAGTGACCTTTTGTTTTTTCAGAAAAAAGCAGAGCCTTCGATTGGGGAGCCGATCTGGACTTATACAGGGCTTACAGAAGACATGGTGCCGGTGAATGAGTATTATCTGGAACACCCGGAAATGATGCTTGGGAAAATGGTCTGGTTTGAACAGTTTTTCGGGAAAGATTCCAAATATACAGCCCTGGTCAATGAAGCGGAAGACTTTGACCTGGAAAAAGGAATTTTGGACGCAGTTGGAGAGCTTCCTAAAAACTGTTATGAAGAAAGCATAGCAGAAAAAAAGAAGGAAGAGCAGGACGTCTTAGCTGCTTCTCCAGAGATACCTAATTATACGTTTACGGTGATACAGGACGAAGTATATTACCGGGAAGGGGAGTCTTTATACCGGAGCCAGGTAAAGGAAAGTGTGAAGCGTCGGATACGTGCCATGCATAAGATCCGCCTTCTGGTGCGTGAAATTTTACAGATACAGCAGGAAAATTGTTCTGACCAGGAACTGAAAAAGGCACAGGAACAGTTAAACCGTTTGTATGATGCCTTTGTGAAAACGCATGGATATTTCTGTGACCGGACAAATAAAATGGCGTTCCGGCAGGACAATGATTATCCCCTGCTTTCTTCCCTGGAAGTGGTTGACGAGGACAAAAATGTAACCAAAGCTGATATTTTTTACAAAAGGACCATACGCCCCAGAGATGTGATAGACAAAGTGGAAAATGCCCAGGAAGCATTGCATATCAGTCTGTCAGAATATAACCGGGTGGATATTCCCTATATGCTCTCTCTTTATCCGGGAAACAGGAAAGAAATGCTCCAGGAATTAAAAGGGTTAATCTACCAGAACCCGGTACTGGCAAAAGAAGAAGATCCCAATGCAGGGTGGGAAACCGCAGATGAGTATTTAAGCGGCAATGTGCGGCAGAAGCTCCGTACTGCTAGGATTTATGCGCAGAATAATCCCTTGTTTGTAGACAACGTGGAAGCACTGGAAAAGGTACAGCCAAAAGAACTGACAGCGCCTGAGATCAGTGTAAAACTGGGAACAACCTGGATTGAAAATGAGGATTACGAACAGTTTATCTATGAGCTTTTGGAAATCCCGGAGAGCAACCAGAGAAACTATTGCGCTCATAGTGGCCATGCCCTCAAGATTGAGCGCTTAGATGCAGATATGTCTTACCATATTGACAGGGGAAACTTTTTTGGAGGAACCATTCGTACCAGACAAACCTATGGCACAAGATTTATGGATGCGATCAGCATTATAGAGGAACTGTTAAACAGCCGGATTGTGACCATAAGGGATCGGGTGCAGGAAGGGGAAAAAATACGTTATGTGATCAATCGGAAGGAAACCATGCTTGCCAGGGATAAGGCGGAGCAGATAAAAGAAGCCTTCCGGGACTGGATTTTTAAGGAGCCGGAGCGCAGAAAAAAATATGTGGATTTTTACAATGAAACCTTTAACTGCGACAGACAACGAAGCTATGATGGCTCTTATTTAAAACTGCCGGGACTGAACCCTCTGCTAAAGCTGCGTCCTTATCAGAAAAATGCTGTGGCAAGGGCATTGCTGTGTGGAGGAAATACCTTGCTTGCCCATACGGTAGGCGCTGGTAAATCTCTGGAAATGATCTGCATCTGTATGGAGATGAGGAGGCTGGGGCTGGCAACGAAACCCCTTCTTACCGTTCCGAACCACCTGACCTTCCAGATGGGAGCAGAATTTTTGCGCGCCTACCCAGATGCGAAGATCCTGATTACCAGAAAAGAAGATTTTCAGAAGGAAAACCGCAGGCGTATGATTGCCAGAATGGCAACAGGGGATTATGACTGTATTATTATTGGCCATACTCAGTTCCAACGAATTGCCATTTCCCCTGACCGGCAAAGAGCCATGATGGAAGAGCAGGCAGAGCAACTGGTAGAAGCCATTAACCGGGCAAGGGAAGAAGAGGGAAAGAACTGGTCCATAAAGCAGATGGAAAGCAGAAAGAAAAAACTGCTAGAGAAAATCGAAGAACTGAACAATGAAGAAATCAAAGATGATGTGATGTACTTTGAAGAAACGGGCGTAGACGCCTTATTTGTAGACGAAGCACACCTGTTCAAGAACTTGGAAGTTTTTACGAAAATGAACAATGTTGCGGGCCTGGGTTCCAGCGGTTCCCAGAGGGCTATGGATATGCGAATGAAAATCCAGTATATCAACGAAAAAAATCAGGGAAGGGGCGTCATTATGGCAACGGGAACCCCTTTGTCAAATTCTATGGTGGAACTTTATGTGATGCAGTTATATCTGCAGGAAAGGCGGCTTCACGAAAAGGGGATTTACCATTTTGATGCATGGGCTTCTGTGTTTGGGGAAGTTACCAGTTCCCTGGAATTGGCACCGGAGGGTACCGGTTACCGGATGCGGACCAGGTTTAATAAGTTTATCAATCTGCCGGAACTGATACACCTGTTTAAAGAAGTGGCAGACATCATTCTGCCTGATATGCTGGATATTAAGCGGCCAGAATTAAAGGACGGAAAATATAAGGTTATAGTATCGGAAGCCTCTGATTATGTCAAAGAACGTATGCAGGAAATGGTGGAAAGGGCAGAAGCAATCCATAGAGGTGTGGTAGATCCAAAGGACGACAATATGCTCCGGATTACCGGGGAAGCAAGGCTCTTGGGTACAGATTCCCGGCTTTTGGACAGTTATGCTTCGGTAGATTCGGATTCCAAACTGAATAAAGCAGTAGAAAACATTTACCAGGAATATGTACAGTCCCAGGAACAGAAAGGAACCCAGATTGTCTTTTCGGATATTGGGACACCCGGACCTGGAAAAGCATTTACCGTCTATGATTATTTAAAACAGGAACTGATTACCAGAGGTGTTCCAGAGGAAGAAATCTGCTTTATCCATGATGCAAAAACAGATGAACAGAGGGACCGCATGTTTTCCGATGTCAGAGCCGGAAGGAAACGGATTATTATAGGAAGTACCGAAAAACTGGGGGTAGGAACCAATATCCAGACCAGAATGGTGGCGGCTCATCATATCGACTGTCCCTGGAAACCCTCTGATATTGAACAGCGGGAAGGGCGTATTATCCGCCAGGGGAATGAAAATGAGGAAGTCAATATTTACCGCTATGTAACAAAGGGTTCTTTTGATGCTTATTTATGGGGCATTGTAGAAACAAAACAGCGGTTTATCAGCCAGGTATTTACCAGCCGGGAACTGGCAAGGATCTGTGAGGATATAGATGAAACCGTACTAAACTTTGCAGAGATTAAAGCGGTAGCTTCTGAAAATCCCCTGATCATGGAAAAAATACAAGTAGATAATGAAGTAGCACGTCTGAGAATTTTAAAAGCTGCACATGAAGGGAAAAGGTTTGCCCTGCAAGATGCGGTCACTTTCCAGTATCCGAAAAGGATAGAAAGTCTGAAGGGAGAACTGCAATTACTTCAAAAGGATTTGGAGCGCAGGAACCAGGCTATGGAAGTACAACCGGGGTTTGCAATCACGCTGCAGGGAAAAGTTTATGAGAAACACAAAGAAGCAGGCGAAGTTCTGCGTGGGATTATAGAAGGAGTGACGGCTTTTACCAGGTACGAAGTCGGTATGTATAAGGGGTTTCAGGTATCTGTTCAGAATGATATGCTGGGGCCGAGCTTGTTCCTTCAGGGAGAGAAGGAGTATAGTGTGGAGTTAAAAAGCAGTGACTCCGGCAACATGGTTCGTATAGAAAACCGCTTGAATGCCCTTGATAAAGCAGTGGAGGAGGTTCAAAAAGAAATTAAGACCTGCGAAAATGAGATAAAAAATGCAAAGCAGGAATATGAAAAGCCCTTCCCGTATGAGGAGCTTTTAAAAGAGAATATTACCCGGCAGATGGAGATTGATGCAGAACTGGAAATCAAGGACCAGGAGGAGTGTGTGGAAGTGCAGGAGGAAACTAAAAATCTTCCATGCCAGACAGCAGTTCGGTAACGAAAAATAGAGTAGAAAAGGAGATCACAATATGGAATATAATATCAGAGTATATAAACCGGAATTGAAACAGGAAGAAGGAAAAATCAATAACCTGAAAGGATTTGCTACCATTACCTTTGATGAGGCCTTCTGTGTGAAAAGCCTTGCAATTAAAGAGTCCTCGAAAGGAAATCTGTATCTCGATATGCCCCGTTACAGAGATTATGAAACAGGGGAGTATGTTCCTTTTTTCCGGTTTACGGATAAGGAATTTCAAAAGGAAGTGTTGGATACCGTAAGGGAAGCCTATGAGAATATGACAGAAACGAAAACAGACTGTAAGGGCTGTTGGGGAGAGGAAGAGCTGTATTACAATCTGAGTGTAAATCCGGTACAGGGAAGCGATACATTTAAGGCAGATGTAGCCATTCGTCTGCAGGACGTATTGGCAATCCAGCAGCTTCATGTGATCCAGGCATGGAACGGAAAAACTTTTGTAGGTATGCCTCAGAAAAATTCTGCAAAAGGAGAGAGGGAGGATATTGCCCATGCAGTCAATGCAGAATTTAAGGCAGATCTGGAAAGTGCAATCATGGACGAATACAATAAAAAGATGGAATATGCCAAAAGCCAGAAACAGCAGCGAAGAGGGAGATAGGAGCGATTCATAAAAAGACTGGTATTTTTGGAACAATAATGGTAGAATGAAGGAAATATCAGCATGGGAGGAAACAGTATGCCAAGACGTAAAAAAGTAGAAAATCTTTCTCTTGAAGAAATGCTTATGAAGACAGAGCAGGAGATTAAAACAACAGAGGCAGAATTAAAAGAACTGCGTTTGAAAGCAAAAGAACTTAGGAAGAAGATTGAAGATAAACAGAAAGATGAAATCTTTAGCGCCTTACTTGCTTCCGGAAAAACAGTGGAAGAGGTCATGACATATTTAAAATCCGGTAATGAAGAAAAAGCGGAATAAAATAAAGGAAAATGCCGTTACGGGTGATAAACCTGTAGCGGCATTTTTTGTGGTCATAAAAATAATATTTGGTGGACAAAAATAACTATTATTTGTATTGAGTGCTATACTACAAAACATCTAATACATATGGATTAGGAATAAACACAGGGAGGTAAGAAATACATCAATGGTTTCAGAGAAAACAAGAAGTCCCACAAAAATATATTAAGCAAAAGGGAATAGAAATTTTGAAAACACTGTAAAGTGTAAAAAATAGTTAGTGAAAAGAAGAAAGGTTGGGTATAAAAATGAAAATTAACGATTTTAAAGAAAACAATGAAAATAAAAAGGAAGTTATGGAGAAAAAGATGGAAGCCTTAAAGCTGGAAAATATCAATAGTATGTGGTATTTCATTGTTGCAACTCTTAAGGCAGTTGTTGGTAGTAAGGGACACTAATAAAAAAATTGATTTAAAATGGAGGAATTAGAGATGAAAATTAATGAATTTAAAGAAAATAACGAAACAAAAAAAGAGGTTATGGATCAGAAAATGGAGGCCTTAAAACTGGAAAATATTAACAGCATGTGGTACTTCATTGTCGCTACCCTTAAAGCTGTCGTTGGTAGTAAAGGACACTAAATATAAAAAGACGAGAGATTTGTAGACTTATCATATTTTATGAGAAATAGGTGTTTATAGAATGCTTCATATATTTTATAAACACCTATTTGGAAAGGATACTGCAATGAAACTGATTAATTATAGTTTGAAAGTAGGGAAAAAAAAGCTACTTGAAAATGTAAACATTTCATTTGATAAGAAATATATAAACCATATTTTAGGAAGCAATGGCGCTGGAAAATCAAGTTTTGCTAAAACATGTGTAGGAATGTTAGAATTTGAGGGAAAAATTGAAGAAAATCAGGAGGCAATTCTTATTGGAAGCAGTAGTAATATTCCGGCAGAGTTTACTCTTGATGATGTGATAAAATTATTAAAAAAGAAATTTGAAGCACAGAAAATTATGGGTTTATATGACCTGTTAAAATTAAATAAAGTATCTAAAAACTTGCAAATCAAGAAGATGAGTGATGGTCAGAAGCAAAAAATAAAATTATTGGCGTTTTTATCAGCAGACCCTAAAGTGATTATATTAGATGAATTTACAAATGCTTTGGATAAAAATAGTTCTATAGATTTGTATGAATTCCTTATGGAATATAAGAAAACTCATGAAGCGGTTATTATCAATATTACACATAATTTATCTGATTTAGAATATATGGAAGGGAAATACTATTATATTAACAATCTGGAAATTACAGAAATTGCTTCTAAAGACGAGATTGTAGCTATGTATATAAGGGGGGAATAATATGGAAATAAGAAAAAATATAAAAAATCACTTTTTTTTATTTTATTTACTTACTGTAGCAATCTGTTTTGTTCTAGGATATGTACTACTTGTAAGTCTGGATAAGATTTCCAATCCGACAATTAGTGAGCTATACGTTAGCATTTATACGGTAATCACACAGTTTGGAATGCTTATTTTTCCAGTATTGATTATTCAGTCTTTTGTATCAGATTACAAAAATAAAAATATCCTATTTTATAAACTTATGGGATACAATTGGCTTCGCTATTTTTTGACAAAAATTGTGGTGATATTAGCTTGGATGAGTATTATTGTTTTTGGTGGAGTTATAGGTATAAGTATTGTGTATCAGGATTTCTCTTATACTTTGGCAACTTTGTTCTACTTCGAAAGTGCAATTATTTATGAAATATTATTGGCAAGTATGTGGGGATTTTTGTTTAAAAGTGTTATTGGAGCCTATGTAGTAAATTTTGCTTTTTGGTTATTTTCAATGGTGGCTTCGATTGCTAACCCCAAATTGAGCTTTTTGGTTAGGTATGACGCTTCAAATCCTGTTTTCATAAAGTTTAACCAGTACTTTAATACACGAAATAGCGATTATTTGATGATTCAAGAAAATATTTTATATTCAATAGCATTATTTGCTACTGTATTATGTATAATTTTTATTTTTAGAAGGAGATGGGAAAAAAATGGAATTTAAAGGATGTGGAATTTTATTAACTGAAAATTGTAATGCAAGATGTAAAATGTGTTGTGACTCAAGAGGGCTTGTAAGAGGTAAAACTCTTACAATAGAGGAATTAGATTTGATTCTAAAAAATATTAAGGAATGTCCGTCTATAGATCTCATTGGTGTGACTGGCGGTGAACCTATGCTATATCCTGATTTGGTAGAGCATATAATTAATTTTGATTATGGTAGAAAAGTTGGAATTACAATTAAAACTAATGGATTCTGGGGAAAGGACATCAATAAGGCAAGAAATTTTATTGAAAGAAATAAATCTAAGATAAAAATGATTTCCTTTAGTTATGATCAATTTCATAAGGAATTTATTGATTTGCAGAATATCTTAAATATTGTAGATATTGCAAATGATTTAGAGGTAAGTACGGAAATTGTTGGTTGCTTCTTAAAAGATGGTATTCAGCCAGGTGATATTATCAATGAGATGGGGGAACATGCCTTTAAGACAAATTATGCATATCAACCAGTTATTAATACCGGATCAGCAGAGATATTTTCTGATTCCCAGTTTATAAAAGTTATTGATTTGAAGAAACATGAAGCGCGCTGTATTGGACTTTTAGATCGAACATTATTGATTAATGCAAAGTTAGAAGTATATCCATGTTGCTCACAAGTCGTAGAAAATACGCTTTTATTAATGGGAAATTTACATGAAGAGAGCTTGAGTGCAATCATTCAGTCTATAGATTATAATAAGGTTTTACATAAAATCTATACAGAAGGTTTTACACCATTTTTGGAATTATTAAAGAAAAAGAATATAGAATATCCGCAGAGTTTGACTTCTCCGTGTGAGCTATGTGGATTTTTATTTAAAGATGATTGGTTTTTAAGATTGCTGAAGGAAGAAGGATATTTTGAAAATATTTAAATATGAAGAATATACCATAGCTCAGGACAGTAAAAGAGATTTTACGATTGTAGAAAAAAATAATAATTTCTTTAAATTGGATAATGCAACATTTGATTCACTGTTCGGAAAGGAAAAACTGGAGTTCGTAAAAAATGATAAAGATAATATACTATATATGATGGGAATGATTTTCATGATTCTTCTGACATTATATTTATATTTTAGAACTACAACGTATTCTATTATAGATGTAAATTTTCTTCCAGCAACTTTAGTTTTAATAATAAATATATTTATTCATGAACTTGGACATGTATTATTTTTGAAAAAATTTTATCCTAAAAGTCGAGTCAAAATAGGGTTTAAATTTATGTTTATTTGGCCTGCATTTTATGTAGATACTTCATATAGCTATATGGTTTCTAAATACAAAAGGATTGCAATTTATCTGGCTGGAAATTTTATGAATTGTATTTATGTATTGCTTGTACTATTATTTTTTCCAAAACAGCTACCGTATTGTTATTTGGTGATTTCTAATGTGCTGGTGAATTTCATTCCAATAGTAAAAAGTGATGGATATTATGCAGTTGTTACATTATTCAATAAAACAAATATAAAAAAAGACAAAGTAGCTACCACATTAGAAGATGCTATTAGAGGTATAATTATGTTTGGCGTTTTAGGGATTTTTTCATGGTTATCACAATAGGGAGGAAAAATATGGAAAAGATATTATTTACATCAGAATCAGTTACCGAGGGACATCCAGATAAAATTTGTGATGCAATTTCCGATGCGATATTAGATGCACTGATTGAAAAAGATCCAATGAGTCGTGTTGCCTGCGAAACCAGTATAACTACAGGATTAGTATTAGTTATGGGGGAGATAACAACGCAAGCATATATTGATATTCCTCAGATTGTTAGAGAAACCCTTCGTAACATTGGATACACAAGGGGAAAATATGGATTTGATGCTGATACCTGTGGAGTTATTACATGTATTGATGAGCAGTCTAAGGATATTGCACAGGGGGTAAATGAAGCATTAGAAGTAAAAGAGCAGAATGAGTGCGAAAATGCAAAAAGTATGTTAGGTGCCGGTGATCAGGGGATGATGTTCGGTTATGCAACGAATGAAACAGATGAATTTATGCCGTATGCTATTTCGTTGGCTCATAAATTAGCTAGACAGCTTGCGAAAGTCCGCAAAAATGGAACTCTTGCTTATCTTAGACCAGATGGGAAAACGCAGGTTACAGTAGAGTATAATGAGCAAGGGAAACCTGTACGATTAGAAGCGGTGGTTTTGTCTACACAGCACGATCCTGAAATATCTCAGGAACAGATACAAAAAGACATTAAACATTATGTCTTCGATTGTGTTTTACCTCAGAGAATGGTAGATTCTGAAACCAAATTTTACGTAAATCCTACGGGACGTTTTGTAATTGGTGGACCGCATGGTGATAGTGGTTTAACAGGGCGGAAAATTATTGTGGACACATATGGAGGATATGCTCATCATGGCGGCGGAGCTTTTTCTGGAAAGGATTGTACAAAAGTAGATAGGTCAGCAGCATATGCAGCTCGTTATATTGCTAAAAATATTGTAGCGGCAGATTTGGCACATAAATGTGAAATTCAACTTTCATATGCAATTGGTGTAGCAAAGCCAATCTCAATAGGAATTAATACATTTGGAACAGGTGAATTGCCAGAGGATATGTTAATTCATATTATAAGAGATAATTTTGACTTGAGTCCTACTGGTATTATAAAAATGCTTGATTTAAGACAGCCTATATATAAGCAGGTGTCAGCATATGGACATTTTGGAAGATTAGATTTAGATTTACCATGGGAAAGATTAGATAAGGTAGAGGATTTAAAAAAATATAAGAATGATACAGAAAAAGGCACTGATTAGTGCCTTTTGTTATGCGCTGGAGAAGACGAAAAAGAATTCATGGACAAAAATCCCTGAATTTATGGACATAATAAGAAAAAAGCAAAAGGTTTTGCTATAATTCATGACATAGGGAGGGATTAAAAGTGTTAAATAAAGTGTCCAGTAAACTTGCAAAAAGAATAGCAGATGGCTCGGAAAGGAGAAAAGAAGCTGTTTATACTTATGGCATAGAAATTATTTTGTCAACAATGATTGGAATAAGTTCAATATTGATTGTGTCAGGTTTATTACACGAATTTAAATTAGGTGTAATATTCCTATTGGTGTTTGCACCATTGAGAGTATTTACGGGTGGATATCATGCAGTTACATATTTTAGATGCTTTTTGATTAGTAACATTTCGTATTTATTTTTATTACTTTTTAACAATATAATTTATACAAAGCTTCCATTAGAAATATGGTTGATTTTGCTAGTATTAAGTAGTTACTATATTGCTATCCATGCACCGGTGGTTAATGAAAATCAGCCTATTGGTGAAAATAAAAAAAGTCGGTGTAAGATTATGGCTAGGAATATTTTGAACATAAATGTCTTTGCTGCATTATTTTTATCAGTAGTAGATAAAGAGATCATGGGTATGATGGTATTAAGTATTTGTTTGGTAGCAGTATTTATGCTGATTACTGATAAACCTAAATTTTTATTGTATACAAAGAAAGGAGTTATAGGACTATGAAATTTCTTGCTATGTGTATAGAAGCTTGTGCAATATGGGGAGCAAATTGTGCATCTGTTTGTCTTTCATATCAGCCTAAATTACCGGAATGTCTGAAATAAGGTAAAGTTAATACATGTATATAAATAAAAGATGCCAGAGTGTTGATATTCCGGCATCTTTTATGCTAAATGAAGTATATAGGGAGGAATAGAAATGCAGATAAGAGAGAATGGAGTATATATTGAAGCAATTAAATTAGCAGCAGGAAGTGTACAATATAAAGATATATCCGTAAAAGATACATTTATTGATGCTGTTTTTCAGTTGTATCAATACTATCAAAACACAGAAAATATTAAGTATTTAGAAACTTCAATTTTGCATATACAGGCTTATTTAGAAATGGGATTTCCGTATGAAGAAGGGAAAGATGTTTTTGACCTTGTTTTAAAAGAGTTAGGAACTACAAGAGAGTTAAAATTCCCCCAAAAATTTTACTTTGCAAAAAAGGTAAAATTGAATAAAACTCAGGTACGATCTATGATAAAAAAGTGGCCAGCATCTCCGCATCAAGAAATGAAAATAGATGAGGTAGTAGCAGATATTATAACAAAAGTAAAGCAACATGAAACAGGGATTTATTATTATAAATGCGCAGTAACAAAAGACATGTATGAATTGGTAATAAATGAAAAAGAAATGTTTTTCCATGATTTAAGGAGAGGAATTTTTTATACATTTATGATTTAACAAATCACTAGAATCTGCTATAATAAAGTGATTGCTCATAAGGAGGCGTATCATGATTTACATTGCTATATGTGATGATAACGAAAAAACAGTAGAAATATTAAAGAAAAAAGTAATGGAATTTTTAAAAAAGAGTAACGAATTTGCAGACATAACGGTTTATACTCAGAGTGAGAATTTACAATATGATATTCAGGAAGGGAAATATTATGATCTAATCCTTAGTGACATTGAAATGCCTAATATAGACGGTATGAATTTAGCTGCATATGTTAAAAGGTATTTACCGGAAGTGCTAATCATATTTATTACATCACATTTAAAATATGCCGTAGATGCATTTGAATTGTCAATCTTTAGATATATACCCAAAAACTCAATAGGCTCTAGGTTACCACAGGCGTTGAAGGATGCTATCAATATGATAAAGATACAGACAGATGAATTTTATGCAATAAAAACACCAACTAGAGTAGAAAAAATACCTTATCATAAGATTTTGTATATTCAAAGAGAAGGAAAAAATTCTGTAATAACATTATTAGATAATTCAGTGACCAAGGTAAGAAAGAGTCTTACACAGGTGTTTAAAGAATTTCGATCTGATGATTTTGTATATGTTGATCGTGGGGATATTGTTAATCTAGCCCATATTATGGGAATAAAAGATGGAATTGTAGAACTGAAGAATGGAATTCGTTTGCCAGCAAGCCAGGCAAAACTGGAACAAATAAAAACGAAGTTAAGTGACTTCTGGAGTGAACAGATATGAATATTGTATATAATGGAATTGAAATTTTAGCAAGTTCTGTTGAAGTATTTGTATTATATAAAATATATAGTATTTTGTTATATAAGCAACGAGGAAAGCAAAACTTTATATTAGATAGAGAATTAGCAATAATAGGAACTGTATTAATACAAATTTGCAATCATGTATCAATATTTTCTTATTTTACGATTATATTATTTGTATTATATATGAGTATTACCGCTAAAATTATCTACAGGAGAAAGTATATAGAACTATTTTCAATCGCAAGTTTTTATGTATTATGTTTAAGCTGTTTCGACTTTTTGATTTTTACTCTTGTATCGATTTTTTATGGTGGCTATGATACATTTACCGCGCTAGTTTCTACAAGAGGAATTTTACGTGTAGTAATGATTTGTGTTATAAAGTTTTTATGGATACTGCTGTATTTTATGATAAAGAAATATTTATATTCTTTTTCATTGAAGAAGAACTATGTATATACAATTTTAATTATATCCTGTGCGGGATTTTTGGGATTTGTATACTTAGTTAATCAAACATTTAAGGCATTTAATTATACAATGGCAGGTGTGTGGTTTGTATTTATAGCTCTTTGGTCATTACTTTTTTTTACAGTTTATTTTGTAATAGAAAGCAAAGAAGAAAAAATGAAATTAGATTTTGCAGAAATGCGAAATGAACTGCTCGAAGAAAATTATAAAACTATTAATGAAATTTATACAGGTAATGCAAAGCTATACCATGATTTAAATAACCATTTGAATGTATTATATCAGCTTTTAGATGAAGAAAAAACGTTGGAGGCAAAGAATTATATTACAGAAATAAGTCGCCCAATAATGCAATTATCGAAAACTACTTGGACAGGAATAGACGTTGTTGACGTAGTGATTAATAGTAAATTGGGAAAAATGAAGGAAAAAGGAATTACCTGTAATGTGAATGTGGAATTCCCGCAGAATACCAATATTAAACCACATGATATGTGCACAATATTGGCAAACTTATTGGATAATGCGATTGAAGCTTCTGAAAAATTGAAAATACCTGGAAATATTTCGTTGACTATACGCCGGATTAATCACTTTTTACTTATAAAGGTTTCTAATGCGTGTGAAGAAAATAAAGAGTCATTTGCACATTTTCCTTCAACAACAAAGAAAAATAGAGAATTTCATGGTTGGGGACTTCCGAGTGTAAAAGATGCAGTTGAAAAATATAATGGTACACTAAAGTGCATAAATGAGGAAAAACAATTCATAGTAAAAATTATGTTGTTTTTTGAAAAAAATACAAATTAAAATAGCCAAAGTGGGAAATTACAATCTTATTTTTATGTTTTGATGGAAAAACGTAGTAAATGAAATTAAAGACATTTAATTATATTAAAAAAGAATAGTAGGACACTTATAATCGGTGATATAGAGAATAAGAAAAGAATGTTGCAAAAGCGATATTCTTTTTTTTATTCAATATTTTGAAATAGAACGAAACCAAACTCCAATCCTTTCCGTATTGATAAAAAACAGACAGATGGGATTTGGACAATGGATGAAATTATTTTAATGAGAAAACTGAAGAGGAAAGATGAATGGGCATTGGGAAAAATCATTGATTTATATAGTTCCTATATCACATATATCGTCTGGGAATTACTGCATAAAAAAGGTACCAAGGAAGATATAGAGGAGGTGGTTGCAGATACTTTTATTTCCCTATGGCTGACAGCAGAAAGGATTAATTATAAAAAGTACAGCAGTGTCAAATCGTATCTGGGAATGATTGCAAGAAATAAGGCGAAAGATTGGTTAAGAGCTTATCGTGGAGAAATTCTGGAACTTAATGATGATATTCTTTTGATTGATGGTGATG
Source organism: Gallintestinimicrobium propionicum (assembly GCF_025567525.1). Lineage (NCBI taxonomy): Bacteria > Bacillati > Bacillota > Clostridia > Lachnospirales > Lachnospiraceae > Gallintestinimicrobium > Gallintestinimicrobium propionicum. Next base: position 66,030 of record NZ_JAOQJY010000017.1, read on the forward strand.
TAGAGCACTTGATTTTACAGAAAGAGCAACAGTTGATCATTGGAAGAACATTGGAGAAATTAAGAGAGACGGATAGAAAAATTTTTATTATGTATTATTATCGGTATAAAAAAATAGAAGAGATTGCAGAAACATTAAAAATGAATCCTCAAACAGTAAAGACCCGTCTGCGGAGAGGAAGAGAAACTCTGAAAAGGATTCTTCTGGAGGAGGGATATGATGCCAGTGAAGTTTAAAATAAGTGAAATGTTTGATAATTCCTGTGAGCTATTTGAAAATGAAATGCAACATAAAAATATTGAAAGTGAGAAGCGAATAAAAGAAATTGTTTTTCTTGAGATAGGTCACACCAAAGCCAAAAGAAATCGCAGGAGATATATAGCTGTTTTGGCAGCGGCAATGGGAATTGGAGGAATCACTGTTGGGGCACATGAAGTTTTAAAATCTGCAGGTGAAATCAAAAATAATGAGGAAGTGGTTTTAGAAAATCAGAACGGACTTGCTTTATATGAAAAGGAAAACAGCGGAGCTATACAAATGGAAGTGGAAACGGACATCATTTTACCAGAAAATTTATATAAAGATGGAATTCCTATTGCAAAATATATTATGGAATTAAAAACAGAGCGTAACGGATCAGTGCCAGAGTGTTATTTGGATAACGGAACCATGATTGTTCTTATAGATTTTGATGGAGATACTTGGAATATGAAAACAGGGGATACTTTTATATTAGATTTCATACAGTCTGATAGTGATGAGAGAGGTAAAGCAAGAACATTGGAGATTGGATATATTTTTAATGGAGAGGTGATAGATGAGAAGGTTATATCAGAAACAGAAAATAAGATAATCCTGGATATTCCTAAATCAGGACAATATGGTGTATATTTAAAAAATGTATCTAGTGACAGAGTGACGATTTCGCAAGGAATATTGACTGTAGAAAGGGGAAAGTGAAAGATGAAAAAAACAAGAATATTTTTTGGAATGTTAGGGCTTATTTGCTTGGTTGCTATGCCAGTTTCAGCAGCCGATAATGTAAGAAATATAACAACTTATAGTATTTGTAGAGAAGATTTATATAAAGATCAGATAGAGGATAGAATGGTACTACAGCAAATTAGTATTGAAAGTGGGAAAACGGTATCCTTTTATGACTCCAATGGCTCTATGTTTTATGTGAGTGGAGGTACTACTGTTACTTTTCGGGTAAACTTGAATGTATCTTCCTCTGTAAAGATGGGGTATATCAATCAGAATGGAAGTAGAACTCAAAAGTATAGCGGTTCAGGAACTTCTCATAAAACATCATTTACAATACCGTCTAGTGGATATTATAGATTCTATGTAACCAATAGTGGATCTAAAACAGTAAAAGTAACGGGAGGTGAAATTAGTTTCTAAAATTATGAGAAGGAAAATATTTAAAATAATAAAGTGGTTGGCTATTGTAATTCTGATTCTATGCTGCATGGGGATCACATGGAACTATTTTTGTAAAAAGAGAGAAATACCAAAGATACAAGCAGCTTATGGCAATGCAGTTAAAGTCAATGGGAAAAAGATGACTGTGGAAATTGCTGGTTTGCAAGCAGAAGAATCCCCCGTTATTGTGTTACTCCCAGGACTGGGATCTCCTTCTCCGGTATTAGAGTTTAGACCGTTAGCTGAGAAATTAGGAAAGACATATAAAGTGATTACAGTGGAGCCTTTTGGCTATGGACTGTCTGATCCCGCAGATACAGAGAGAAGCATAGAGAATATCGTAGAGGAATTACATGCCTGTTTAGAGGAGATTGGAGTTCACCGATATTATCTGATGGCTCATTCTATTAGCGGATTGTATTCCCTGTATTATGCTAATACTTATCCAGAGGAAGTTCGTGGTTTTATAGGGATAGATTCTTCTGTACCAAAGCAAAATGAGAATGAACCCTTTGATACAACAAAATTAAATCTTCTGATGGCCTATTTAAGTAAAACAAAAAATGTGTTGGGAATTAGCCGGATATTTTCAATTGGAAATCCGGAAAAGGCTATCTATGCAGACCAGAATTATTCTTATTCACAGGAAGACTTAGAAGTTTTTCGGATACTTTCCCTTGATAACTCTTATAATAAGACTGTAATGAATGAATTAAAGCAGGTAGAAAAGAATCTGGAGATAGTACAAGATATGAAATTTCCAGAAGAAGTTCCAGTGCTAAATTTTGTTTCAGAAGATAATTGTGAAATTTTTCCAGAATGGGAGAAACTGCATAGAAGTGTGTTGAGCGATAATCAGGAAAATAGATTGGTAATGTTAAAGGGGGGACATTATCTGCATTTTGAGCAGAAGGAAAGAATAAATTATTATGTAGTTAAATTTATAAACTAGACAGAAAATGTCGGTACAGGTGATAGTAAAACCTGTACCGGCATTTTTATTTACAGAAAGGTTACTATTGAGTAGGTACGGACTATCTACTATTTACGTATGAGAAACAGAATAGTCTATTTAAGGTTTAGCACAGCTAATTTATAAAAGAAGCTGCATGATAGGAATTAAGGTTTCTGAATCAATTTCATCGTCAAGATTATTTTCAAACTTACTACTAGAGGTATTTTCCTCGTTGGTATTATTTGAGGATTCTTTAGTAGTGTTTTTTGAATTATTACACATAGGTTTTTCCTCCGTTAATTTTTTTTGTGTGCATTAATATAAAAAGACAGAGCTATACATATTGATAAAATAAAAATTGAAATACCAGTTAATATTAAAAGATGAAAGTAATTAAAATATAAAAAGTGAGAAGCCCTTTCACTAAAAATATTCACAAAAAACATAAGCGCAAAAGCAGGTATAAGCCTAAACCAAACAGCAAATTGTTGATTACGAATGTTTTCTATTTTATAGTATATGACATACTGAACACTACATAATGAAAGACATGTAATGGCAATAATAAATATTATTTTATAATAGCCCATTGAATCATCTATAGAATATTTTCGGCCCGCATAATAAAAAATAATGAAACTTAGTAATGTCGAAAGGAATATATTTATAAAAAGATAACAGTAGCGTGCTAACACCTTTTTCTTTGTAGAAACAGGAAGCATATTATAAAAACAGGATTTATAATATGAGGAAACGTTAAAAGGAACTGTTGAAAAAATAAAAGTCATCATAAAAAGTATTCCTATTGAAAAAGTTGGCATTGCTTTAAAAACTCCTAAATACACTGAGAAAAGTATTGCACATAATATTATAATAATTTGTGATGAAATAAGTCGATAGTCCAATTTGATTAATTTATTCACAATATGTATCCTCCTTTGAGTGATATAATAATATTTGTTCAAGTGTAGGTCTTTTAAAAGACAGGTTATTTGGAAGAAAATCTATATTATCAGAGCGAACTAGTCCTTCCAAATAATTGTCTTTTTGTATGAAACTAACACATTTTTTTTTGAAAAAATCTTGGTGTTGAATTGAACCGGTGATAAGAATGAAATTATCAAGTAGTTCATCATTTGTCCCCATTAATGTGCATTTCCCATCTAAAATCATATATATATAATCAGCTATGTTATCTAATTCTGATAAAATATGGGTGGAAAATAAGACACTGTGTTCGCCATCTTTTATATAGTCCTTTAATATTTGTAAAATTTCTGTTCTAACAACAGGATCTAAACCATTTGTGGCTTCATCTAAAATAAGAATTTCTGGTTTTCTGCTTAAAACGCAAGCAAACATCAGGCGGACTTTCATACCTTTAGAGAAGGTGCCTACGTTCTGGTTACATGGTAATTTCCACAAACTAATATACTCATCAAACGATAATGGGTCAAAAGTCGGATAGAAGTCTTTAAGTATTTTCTTTATTGTATGGATTTTAAAGAAATCTGGAAAATAAAAATCATCAGCAATATAACCGATTGAGTTTCTATAATCCTTTTCTGAATCAGAAAGCTTTTTTCCATTAATATATATAGTGCCAGAATCCGGTAAATATTGATCGGTGATTAGTTTTATGGTAGTTGTTTTTCCAGAACCATTAGGACCTATATATCCTATAATGTAACCTTTAGGCAATTCGAAGTTTATATTATCTAAATAGAAGTTATTAAATGTTTTTGATACATTATTTAGTTTTAAAATACACATATTATTCCTCCTTTTTTGTTTGTAATTCGTTATTGTATATTTTAGAAAAGTCCTCTATTAGTTCATTATATTCTATATCAATATATTGTGCATTGCGAATAGCCAATCTGAGATATTGGTAAATATTATTTTTGTAATAATACTGTATTTCTTTATTTTCCCTGCTACATGTTATGAACCCTTTTCCAGGTAAAGAAGTAATGAAGCCTTCTATTTGTAACTTATTATAAGCATTAGTTACTGTAATAACGCTAATGTCTAAATCTTTTGATAATTGGCGAATAGAAGGAAGAGGAGTATTGGAAGGGATTTTCTCTAAAACAATTTGCTCACGAATCTGTTCCACAATTTGCATGTAAATTGGAAGTTCGGAAGAATTGCTTATTAGTATGGTAAAGTCCATTTTGTGTTCACCTCCTTTGCGAAATATCTGTATATATATAATTATATACGGTTAATAAAAATGTGTCAAGATATAAATAAATATATAGAATGATGAAATATTGTATTATCTTTAAAATTGTATTGCATGTTTGATTAAAATTGGGAATGAAGTAAGATAAAACTTTGTCATTCAATCACAAAAATGGTATATCATGCATTTTGTCTTGTATTAAAATCCATTTTTTGTAAAATATGTTTAACAAACAAATAAATTGTTTAGACGAAAGGAGAGATATGATCATGAGTGCTTTAAAATTTGTAGGGAAGCACATGAAAAGGCATAAAGGGAAAATAATAATTAGCCTTGTGCTATCAATAGTCATATCATTGGTTTCTAGTTTGGGACCCTATATCATGAAATTGATTGTTGACGTTGGTATTCCAGAGGGGAGAATAGAGTATATTCTGATATTATCAAGTATGGCTGTTGCTGTATATTTTTTATACTCTATGGGAAATTTTTTACTATCATATATTTTTACATTACTGAGTGAAACAGTGAATCTTGATATTAAAAAAGAAATTTATAATAAATTGATGTATTATCCGCTTTCATTTTTTGGAAATAAGGAAAAGGGATATATATTGGCAAGAACTAATGAGATCAATTCGATAAAACCACTTTTTTCAAGTACTACATGTAAACTGGGTTTAAGTATTATAGAATTCGTGATTGCATCGGTCTTTTTATTTTCTATAAATACTAGTTTTACTATATGCATTTATCTGTTTTTGCCGATTTATTTTCTTCTAATAAAAATGATGATGAATAAAACCAGATATATAGTCGGAAAGAATATGGAGGAAGTAGCCACTGCAAATGGAACAATACAGCAAGTTCTTTCAGGAATTGAACAGGTAAAAATTTCCAATAAAGAAAAAACAGAGTCGCAGAAAATAAATAATTTGAATGAGCGAATAAGTAAATTATCAACAAAACAGAGCGTATTGCTTAATCTTACATCGGAATCAATAATGTTGATTTGCAATATTATTTCTGTCCTTGTACTAGTTATATCAGCTATTCACATTTCAAAAAACAATATGACAATGGGAGATTATTTTGCTTTTTCAGGATATTTGCCAAAACTATTAGCACCTGTTCAAGCGTTGGCTTCATCACTAATCAGTATTCAGCCAGCTATAGCTTCTTTGAAAAGACTAGTACAGTATTTCTCAGAAAAGATAGAGGTAGAGAACGATCTTCCATATCTGAATATAAGTAATGGACAAATAGTCTTTGAAAATATGTCCTTTAAATACGAAGAAGACAGTAAAATGATAATAAATAAGTTGTCTGTAAAGATTCCTGGGAAAAGTAAAGTACTTATTAAAGGGAGAAATGGAAGCGGAAAAACTACGTTACTTAAATTAATCATGGGATTATATACAAATTATACAGGATACATATATATTGACAATAAAGATATAAAGAATTACAGAAAAGCCAGTATTCGTAATCAAATTAGTATAGTATCTCAAAATATTTTTTTATTTTCAGGAACAGTTAAAGAAAATATTTTATATAGTGTGGATAACTTTACTGATTATGAGTTAGTTGAGGCATTAAAGGATAGTGGCTTGGCTGAAGCCTTTAGAAAAGGTCAATTAAATCTTGAAAGTAATGTAGGGGAAAATGGGATGTTACTATCAGGAGGACAAAGACAAATGATAGCAATTGCTAGGGCGATAATGAAGAAATCTAAAATATTGATATTTGATGAAGCTACATCAAATTTAGATTCAAAAAAGACTGATGATTTATATAAAATGATTCATGAAAAATTTAAAGAAAGTACATGTATTATAGTTTCGCATGATTATATAGATGGAATTCGATTTGATAAAATAATTAACTTAGATAAGGAGAATAAAAATGAAAAAACGAATGACACTGACATTTAAATCAAAAAAAGGAAACGAATATTTATATGATGATTCCACAGGCCTTATTTTACCATGGAGTAAGGAAGATGAAAAAATTTTGAAACAATTGCTAGAAGGTAATAAGACAGAAGATATACTAAAAGATGGTGATGTACACGAAAGTAAAGTGCATTATTTATCCTACTTGTTGGATCAAACTGGAGCCTTTTTGGAAGAGTGTGATATTCGCGTGAAATATCCAGGAGAAGAGGAAATTGTTGACTTTATCGGTAGTAATTTAGCAAGACAATTGATTTTATCAGTAACAGATGATTGTAATTTAAGATGTAAATATTGCATTTATTCAGACGCATATCATTTGACAAAAGATAAAAGTTGTAAGTATATGACAGAGGAAACTGCTAAACGTGCTATTGATTACTTTTTTGAGCTGATTTCACCTCAATTAAGACGTAATCCAAGAAAGAAAATAGGAATCACTTTTTATGGTGGTGAACCTCTTATGAATATGAAAACAATTAAGTACGCTGTGAGATATATTAACCAATTTTATAAAGAAAATGTTTATTATATGCTTACAACAAATGGATTGTTACTGAATGATGCGAATATAAAATTCCTAGCAGAAAACGAAATTGGTTTAGCTATAAGTATTGATGGTCCACAAAAAGAACATGATCGGTTAAGAGTTAAAATTGATGGAAGTGGAAGCTTTGAACAAATTGCAAATAATATTAAAAAGCTGAGTGAAGCATATCCTTATTATTTTCGTACAAGGGTAAATGCGGTTTGCGTTTTTGATCCTAAAACAGATATTGAAAAAGTTGAAGAATTTTACGAAGAGTTGGAAAAAACATATAACATTCCTAGAGCCATATTTGTGAATAAAGTTTCCGATAATGAAACAAATTATTATGATCAATTTTCAGATACCGATAATCAAAAATATGATGATAGAATAAAAAATTTAATGCGTAAATTTCATGAAAAGAAAGTAGCAGATAAAGAAATAAGTTCGTATTTGTCAGCTATAGCAGGTGGGGGACCAATGTCTGTAATAGTTAGGCGGAGAATTGATGAAATTCAAGGACATTGTATTAAGAGCAGTGGAGCATGTATTCCGGGACAGAAAATATGTGTTAATTCATCAGGAATATTTGATATATGTGAAAGAGTTAATGGACATAATTCTATAGGAAATGTTGAACAAGGGATTGACGGAAAAGCAGTTTTAAAAATTATGAAAGAATATAATGAGGTTGCTTTAGAAGACTGTTCTAATTGTCCGATTAAAAAGCTTTGTGGATATTGCTATTTGAATTTTGAAACAGAAAATGGATTTAAAAAGAATAAAGCTGGGTGTGCATTTCATCGTAATGTTGTAAAAACAAATTTATCACGATACGTTTCAATTTATGAAGAAAACCCAAATTGCAGATATTTTCTAGATACAGATACTGCAGAATTAGAAAATAATTAAATGTAATTCAAAGATATAGGAGCTGGAAACAACAAAGAAATGAAATGTAACAGGAAAACGTCCACCGAAAAGTGCTGTTGCAGGAAAGAAGTCAGTAATACAACAAACAAAGAATGAGCCAGTAGTCGGCAGGAATATTTTCCAGAGGGCGTGACCCTGTTTAGGAGCTGAGCTGACACCCTGGTTATGGACAGGCGGGACGAGAGAAGTTAGGACTCGGCATAGACTGATGATCCTGGTAGACATGGGAGGTTCGCTACCGTAGATGGATGGGTATACACAAGGCCATGTAGAACGAAAGACCAAGACGTTTTACTTCGTGTACCCAAAATCCTCTATTTTCGTACCAGATACAGAGAAATGTCCATTCCTATGGCTCCTTCTTCTGAGATATTAATTGATGAAAGATTAAAAAATCCTTGATTTTCAAGGAAAAAGACTTGACTATATAGGGAGGATAATATATGTTTTTCAGATTAAATGCATTTGCATTTTTGGTTGCAGGAGAAAAAGATTATAGTATTTATGATATGAAAAATAACTTTATCTATATGCTTAATCGCGAAGCAGGAATGCTTATTAAAAGGTTAGAAAATAATGTGGACCTGGATACCTTAAAAGAATATGAAAAGCACAAGAATGTGTGTATGGACTTTCTTGGGATGTTGGCTCAAAAAGGACTTGGAGATTTTTTTGAAAATGAAGTTCATATAGAAAAGTTTCGCTTTAATGCACCAATTCAGAAAAAAGGTATGCTTGAACCAGTTCCACAATATGTAAAATGTTATTTAGAGATTAGCAATGAGTGTAATTTGAAATGCTCTTTTTGTGGAAAATCAAAATATATAAATTGGCTGGGATGCCAGAGCTGTTTTAGAAATCAAAATCATCAAGAGGCTAGTATTAAATACGACAAATTAGTAAGTGAACTTGAAGAGATTGGTGTAAAAGAATTGATTTTAGGTGGAAGAGAGCCATTTTGCAAATCAGAAGTTATTTACAAACTTATAGAACAGTGCAAAAAAAACAGTAGAATAAATTTGATAATTACTACGCCTGGAAGTGTTGAAGCAAATGAAATATTAAAAGTTTCCAGTTTATATGAAAAAATAAAATTAAACATTGTTGTTTTTGCCACACGTAGATTTTCTGAGTTTTTGAGTGAAGAAATGCAGGAGTTTATACGAAAACAAGAAAAACTATTCAGCGTACTACACAAGAATAATATACCGTATTCCGTTACTTTACAGATATATGACAAAAATCGGAATTATGCAGAGGCTATTATTAGGGATATTAAAACAGAATTGGGTATAACTCCTATGATAGCTGATATTGTGGACATGGAAAAAAGAGAAAAATTGACACATATTGGAATGAATCAAAAGATGTTATCTCAGTATAGAAATCCGCGAGAATTTTATTTGAGAAAAAGTTATAATCCATGCTTATACGGTGTTTTTTCTATTGATTTATTTGGAAATGTGAATCCGTGTCCGGGAATACATAAAGCATTAGGAAATATAACCGACAATACACTGCATGAAATTCTAAGTAAAGATGACCTTTATTCTTATTGGACTTATTCAAAAGATAAAGTTGTGTATTGCAAGAATTGTTCTATGAGATATTTTTGTTCTGACTGTAGTGTGTTTGAATTAGCGTCTCACGAAAGTTCAAATGTACATAATATGTTTTGTCCGGCAAATATTGAAGAAAAAGCTAGTGATATCTCAAATGTGGAATTCGTTGGTTGGAACAAAGAGTATTTGAGCCTCGACTATTAAACGATTATAATGCTATTTTATAGCTTTATAATAAATAAACGGTAAGCGATGAATAATCCACCGGTTTTTCAGTATCCAAAATTTATGAGATAATCCCTCTAAGGAGTGGTATCTCTATAACTTTTCCAGTTTTTTGCACTTAGGACCATTTCACTTCAGTTCTTCTGGTACCTGTGCTAATCTCACTCCAAATAAAAAACAGGAGTTGAATTTTTATGCCTAAAAAAAATCCAAGACGTACAGATAAAGAATGGTTGGATCTGATCCAGGAATGCCGGTCCAGTGGTCTTTCTGATAAATGCTGGTGTCAGGAACATCATATCCATACAAGCAACTTTTATTACCAGATACGAAGACTTCGACAAAAAGCCTGTGAGATACCGGAACCAGTCCATTCTTCTTTTTCAGGAAAACAGGAAGTTGTACCGCTTTCTTTTGAGGAACCGGCAGTCTGCCCATCCTCAGTGCAGCTCAAAACGGATACCATTCCAGACTCTGTTATAAAGATCACTTATCACAGTTTCCAGATTGAGATCACCAACGCAGCAGACCGTGAGACCATATTTCATACGTTATCAGCGCTGCAGGATTTATGTTAGGTGATCTGTCCGGTGTGTCTAAGATCTTCGTTATCACCGGACGTACAGATATGCGAAAAAGTTTCGACGGGCTTATGGCTATCATACGCGATACTTATGAACTCGATCCGTATGCAAATGCAGTTTATCTTTTCTGTGGAAGGGATAGCCGTAAACTTAAGGCACTCCATTTTGATAAGGATGGTTTTGTGCTGCTCCAGAAAAGGCTTGACGGAAACGGCAGGTTCCAGTGGCCGCGGAATGCTTCGGAAGCCCGTCTTTTGACGCGTCAGGAATTCCGGTGGCTTATGGAAGGTCTTTCCATCGATCAGCCCAAAGCAATCAAAGGCACAGGCAGAAAAAAAGATTTCTGATCCTTTGTGCAAAACAGAGAATTTTAAATTTTCTATATCCGTGACAGCAGGCAGCCGCCAGACACTTATCCACTGCTTTCTTTTTTCCTTTCGAATGCGATGTGGATGAGACTCAAAAAAACATCTGTTTTAAAACAGCAGGTGGATATCTTTCCTAAAAGAATGAGCATACAGGCATATCTTTCATTTTTTTAGGAAAGATATCCACAACTGAGGTACCGTCAGATTGACAGTACCATCTGTCCCGTCTGTTTGCCATATCCCCGTACTTCTTTTATAATAGGGATAAGAAAACAAAGGACGGAAATGCCATGCCTCATGATACAGAAGATATGATCCAGCTTTTATTAAACACGAATAAAGAACAGGAACAGACCATTGTGGATCTCAGAGCTACCATAAAAGAGCTCCGCAGCACTATTGCGAACCTGAACGAGACGATAGATGAACTGAAAAGGAAGATCTTTGGAACATCCAGCGAAAAGACCAGGCGTCCTGATCAGGAGGAAGGAATCCAGGAGGAAGAAACGGTGACCGTTGTAAAAGAACATACACGGACCAGAAGAAAAAAGTCTGTTCGTGCAGATCTGTATGAGGCCCTTCCCATAAAAGAGATCTCCTGCGATGTTCCCCCGGAAGAAAGGATCTGTCCGGACTGTGGTTCCCCGATGGAACACCTGGGGTATAAGTTTGTCCGGGAAGAACTGCGTATCACTCCGGCAAAAGTGGTAAGGGTCCATTACATGCAGGAAACCCTTATGTGTCCTGTATGTCGGCAGGAGGATGAAACAATGATCGTAGAGGCAAAAACACCGACACCGCTTCTTGCCCATAGTCCCGCATCGCCGGATATGGTGGCAATGGTCATGTACCAGAAAAGCTTTCTGCACCTTCCCTTTTACCGTCAGTCAAAAGACTGGATGGAAAAAGGGGTGCCTGTCCCAAGAGAAACTGCAGCGCACTGGTACAATTACTGTTCATTGGAATATCTCTCTCCAGTCTATGAAGTAATGCATCAGGAACTGCTGGCAAGAGAGATCCTCCATGCAGACGAGGTACCCTGTCAGGTGCTTCATGAAGAGGGAAAAACTGCCACTTCAAAATCCTATATGTGGATCTACCTGAGCGGGACTGATGGAAAACCACCGATCATCCTGTATGATTACAGACCCGGACGGAGCGGGGATTATCCGATAGAATTTCTCCATGGTTTCACTGGGATGCTCCAGTGTGATGGGTATAGTGCATACGGCAGGATCGAAGATGTTGTCCTGGTCTGCTGTCTTGCCCACTGCAGGCGTAAGTTCTTTGAAGCAGTCCCAAAAGCACGTCAGAAAAAGCTGAAACTTCTGGACATTAATTCTGAACAGGAACTTGCAGAACCTCCGCAGGGAACTGCAGAAGACAGTTCCCTGCTCCCTGCCGAAAAAGGAGTTGCATTCTGTAACCGTCTTTTCTATATGGAACGTCTCTACAAAGAACTTCCACAGGAAGAACGAAAACAGAAACGCCAGGAAACAGAACCTGCCATCTGGAATGAATTCTGGACATGGTTGGAAACCCTGGAGCCTGCTGGCGGGAGTAAGCTTGAAAAAGCGGTAAACTATGCCTTTAATCATAAAGAGACCCTTATGAATTATCTACTGGATGGAAGATGCGAGATCTCTAATAATGCAGCGGAACGTCGGGCAAAAACCTATGTGACGGGGCGTAAAAACTTTCTGTTTCATGATACTGCTGATGGAGCAACGGCAAGTGCCATTGTATTGAGTCTCATAGAAACAGCGAAAGCCAATAACCTGAACATCTATCATTATCTCTACACCTTGCTGCTGTATATGCCGGACTATAAAAATGAGCCCGCAGGCATAAAACAGCTGCTGCCATGGAGTGACTTTATAAAAGAAAGATGTACCGGGATCATAGATATCGAAAAAGTAAGACCTGAAGAACGTGGGAACCTGAATATTTAAGGTTCCCAGGAAGTCGTGACCGGGTGATTATTCATCGCTTACGATTAAAAGATAACATTTTCTTTTGAAATTGATGTGCTATTGAAGTGAAAACCATGTGAAACTCTGGTTCTGTCAGAAATAATTTGATATGAGTTTTCATCTTTTAGAGAATATTAGTGCTTGATACAAAAACAGGTGATCCCAAGATTTTGAAATCACCTGCACCTTATGTATCCTTATTCTTTTTTATAAAATTCGTAGCATCTGAATATAATTCACATTTTCTTTTTCTGATAAACGTTCTCCGAATTTCCGGAATCTGTTTTTCTCGTTCTGATAGAAATTCAATAGCTCCGGCTTTTCCTCACACTCTAAGTACACAACGCCACCGCCAATTTCACGCTGTACATGTTTAAGAATGGTCAATACCGCTTCCATCATCTTTCCGCCATCTGGAACAGGTGCGTCTTTATGCTGATAATTTTTTCCAAACTGACCGATCAGAAAAGCAGAAAGAGCATATTCATCTGTCTTCTCATTTTTTTGTGCATACCGCTGTATCTTTTTTTGCAACGTAGAAGAAAGATTTTTTCCCCAGATTTGCACTGCTTTATGTGTGATTGCAAAAATTGCCAAAACCCTGCTATACTCATCTAACAAAAGATAAGTAATGGACATCTTCCGTTTTGCGAACTCTACCGCATTATTCCGGACAAAATTTTCTATTTCTTTATTCTTCGGACACGAAAAACCGGAGAGGACATCAACCACTGACTCCTCTCCTATAAGTTCTATATAATCTAAAATATTTACAACTGCATAATACATCTCTCTTAGTTCCTTTTCCTACCCAGGAATCTGCGTAATTCTTCTACACTATCTAATATTGGAATAGACGGTGCAGAAGGTTTCCATACTGGATCTTGACTGGACTTTTCAAGTGCATCTACAAATGCTTCTGCTTTTTTCGGATCTTCAATTACAACATTGGTAAGAATACTTGATGTAGCCATATAAAAGCACCTCCTCTTCTCTTATCATTCTCTTTGTTCTAAAAAGCGGTTTTATGCTGGCTGTCAGCCGCGACACCCTTCCGAATGTCTGAAATGTCGCCGGTATCATTCAGTCCCCGGTGCGGACTCACCGTATCTCCCTGGTGTGGGCGTAATACTCTTTCGAGTATAAAATAGTCCCAATATTTACCCTGCCTAGACGCAGTACAGCTTTTACGTGCCGCTACACGAAACCTTTTGGCTTAACTATATTATATGTGATATCCTAAGAAATATCAATGGTTTCCCCAAAATTTGTATCCTGTTATAGAAGGTTCATGGTCGTTTCCATAAACTTTTTCTATAATCTGTATCCAATACTATTTTATGAAAATCCAACATTGTGTGCTCTTGCATCAGTTTCTCACCCAATTTCACAAGAGGATTGGTTTCCCATTCCGGATCAATTCCTGTTTGATGAAAGTATCTTGCATAAGCAAATCCCTCCGCTACCGCATCTGAATTTTCAAATACTCCCACCATTGCATCTGTAAACTGTACAATGATTGAGTTTCCAAAAATACCCTGCAATTCTTCCGCATTCGCATCATCATATTTCTCTACATCAAAAAATAAAGAGAAATCATACGTATTCTCTTCTCCGTCTTCTGTTTCATAAGAAATGGTTCCAAAAATATCTCCCTTGCCAGACGGAAGTTCGATTGACTCTGAAAGCTCTAATTCATATTCAATACCATTGAATACTGTCGTTGCTTCAAACATTTGTGATATACAGGTACCTTCTTTTTCATAAATATCTTTTTGTAAAAAGGAAATAGGATTATACTCCATATTTTCCCATATCTGTTTTCCTTCCACTGTCCGTTTACACAAAGAATTTAAAAGCAGCATCATTGTTTCCTGATCTATTTCTTCATATACGTTCATAGGCAGCCTCCTTTTCTTTGGATTATCCACAAAAGTTCTGTAAGGGTTTATATTAATTTCTGGTTACAACATGATATTTAGTCAAATGACGTATGTGCGCGCCTTCTTAGTAGTTGCCAATATTATATGGCGTATCTTCCAAAAATTCAATCAGAATATAAAAACTTTTACTCACACTATCCTGCCTTTACATCTTTTTTAGTCTATACCCTACATTGATCAATGTTTCTATAATATCATGCCCCATCTTTTTTCGTATCTTCCATACTACGTGTTCCACTGTTTTGTACGGAATCTGATCATCATAATAATTACTCCCCCAGACCGAACAATAGATATTCTTCTTTGGAATAACCCAATTTGGTCTTTGTGCTAAAAGATACAGAACTTCAAATTCCCTGGGAGCTAAACTGATTTCTTTTTCTTCATAAATAACAGTATATGACATGGAATCAAGTTGAAATTTACCATTTCCTAATACAATTTCAGATTTATATTCTGGAAAAACGGTTTGCATTCATTTTCACCTCCATTAGCGTCTACTAAATTGGATCATACTATTTTATGCTATTAACAATTTTCTTGATACTTTATACGTTATCCCAAATAATACATTTTTTGTTATTTAGATACAAACAATGGGCAAAGCATAATGTGCCCTACCCATTGTTCCAAATTTCCTATTGTGAGTATTCTAATACACTATCGCTCACACATTCCATTGTATACTGATAAAATTAAATTTGTTTCAAAATATGTATCTGAATATTCATAGTCCATATTGCCACAATATTTATTTGCTAGGTTTTCTAAAATCATCATGCCCATACCGAGATGCCCATTTTTAGTTGAAACCAACTTCCCTTCTTTAATTTTAGGTTTTGTACCTATTGTATTACACACCTTTATAACAATATATTCTTTAAATCTATGGATACGTAAAATGATTTTTTTACATTGAATACTGCTTTCTTCGCACGCTTCTACAGCATTATCTAACAAATTAGCAAATAAAGCTGTAATATCTGTTTTATCCATAAAATCAAAAGTAATATCTTGCATATTTACTTCAAATTCAATTCTTCTCTGTTCACATATCTGCATTTTGTTCCATATGATTGCACAAACTATTTTATCGCTACAATAAAATTGTGGTTGAATTTCTGTAATATTACTAATCAATTCCTTTTCGTAATCTGTTTTATCGTTTCCAGTCAGTTCACTCAAAACTTGTATATGTTTTTTGGTATCATGTAGTATCTGCTGCATTTGTTCATAATTATCTTGTAGACCTTCATAATACCTCTGCGTCATCTCTAATTGTTGTTCAACTAATTCTGCTCTTTTTTCCATTGTAGCCTTTTTGGATAACATCTTATACAAATAAAGAATTCCCGCATCAAGAATTACCACCCCAAAACTTACAATTAATAATTCTATATTATTTTTTTTCCCTATTTCGTGTTTGACGAAATAACCTAAAATACTAAATTCAAAAACCATAAGAAAAATCATATAGAAATGTAAAATTCTTGAAATAGTATTTATTTGACAGTGTTGCAAAATTTGTATTACTAACTTATATGTGCATAAAATAATAACTGCATTTCCTATACCTGATACCAAAAAATATTTAGGATTGGTTATAGTATTATATGTACTACTTTGTAACACTGTGGAGAAAATAACTGTTACCACTATATCCGCAATTGCCAAATAGATAATTATTATTCCAGAATTAATTAATATACTTTTATCATGTGCTATATACAAACTTTTGCTTAATCCGTATAACAAAAGTGTTGAAAACAAAACATTTAATATCGGAATTCCAAACCATGCTATTCCGACACTCAAAATCACATATATGACATATATTCCTGTAAATGTTAGTTTATTATAACTAAATTTTCTTTCATATAAAGATTCCATAACATCAAAAAAGACATATCCAGTTACTATACAGGAACACATAACCCCTATAAGCCGAAGCACGTCAAACACCTCCCATTTAAATTTTATCAAATGTTGATTGCAAGAAATCATTAAACTTTGCTTTAAATCCTACTGCACGTTTCTGTGCCAATGGGATAGTACCTCCGTTTTCCATAAGTATATCAAACCCTTTGATGCGTTTAATGTGTAGCATGTTTATGATAAAGCTCTTATGTGGCGATTCAAAATTATATTTATTAAATTTTTCATACAATTCTTTCAAACTGTACGTAGCTATGTACTCACCCTGTGATGTATTAATCAAAACTCGCCTTGACATATACTCAAAATAATATATATCATCTAATTCTAATGTCAAAACTCCTTTTTCTGTTGTAAATGCAAATTTCTGTTTTTCTATTGAATTATCTAAGTAATGTATAACTTCTTTTAGAACGTTAAAGATTCTATTTTCTCGCACTGGTTTTTCAACATAATCAAATGCATGTACTTTATAAGCACAACTTGCATATTTACTGTAATTTATTACATAAACAATTTTACTATTTACATCCCAGTTTCTTAACTTCTTTGCAGTTTCTATTCCATTAAGCCCTGGCATATCTATATCTAAAAATATGACATCAAAACGAATATTTGCCTTTAATAATTTTAAACCACTTGTAAATTCAGCCACCCACACAGGTCTTCCGATATCGGCAAAATATTCTTTCACTATAGCAATCAGTTTGCTGCATATCTGTTTATCATCATCACAAATAGCTACTTTTATCATTTGTATCACCTCCGTTATCCAACGCAAGTATATTTATAATTTTATATCATACCTAAAAAAAGAGGATTTTTCACTATTTTTAATAAATAATATCTAGAAAATCACTTATGTTTTTTGTCTTCCTTTCCCAATCAGTAACATAATTGTTTCTATAACCCAAGCACATATAATTCCATTTATAATTTCCTTAAAAAATAGGGATAACAGACAAATTATCCCTTCTATAATTAAAGTTTTTATTGTTTTTTTCTTATATATTGTCAATTCCTCTCGACTTAACGGTCTATTTGAAGTTTCTTGTGGAGAAAAAGTACTAATAGCCCCTGCACAAATACCTAAAATAATATATATCACGAATAATTCTACATATTCAAGAATATAAAAAAGAAGTATGGAAAACGAAGTAACAATCCCTGTACAAGCATAGCATCCTTTCGAACTTTTTGCATGATATCCGCCGGCATACTTTCGTATACCGGCATATGCCACCAAGAACACTGCTGTACATATGAATTTTTTGCAAATCGTTCCCAATAATAAGATTGTAACTATATGAAATATTTTTTTTATTAACAACGTCAATCCATATTGGTATAATTCTGAATCTTGCTGATGTATAATATTGTTTTTAATGAGTATTTTTACAACTCTCTCAACCATCTTTTATTTTTTTCTTTTCTCAATTTATGTACGCATTGAGGCATTTTAGGCTGCCCATGAAAAAATACACAAGTTGTATTTGCACTTCTTTCAGCCTCCTTATATGACATCTTTGCAATAAATTCAGCGATACCTCTTTTTACATTCATTGATCCTTCCTCCGTTTCGTGTCTATTATATTATTACATATAAGATTATATTTTTCTTTTATCTTAAATGCAATAGCAATGGACAAACTACGAATTATCAGGTTAAACTACGATTAGGTTCTTATATAACCTTTAGAAGTCATTTATACTTGTGATGCTGATATGATAGGTGTGTTTGTATCTGCCAGAGGCTAACATCACCGCCAAGTTGTTTCTAGATTCTTCGAACTCACACTGAGAGTAGAAAATCCTGATAGATTTCTTACATTTCCAATGGAACAGAGCCAAGAGATCCTTTTATTCTTAATTCAGTAAGCTTCCGTAGGAATCATTCATCCGATATCAGTATCAATAGATTGACATATTTTTCCAAGATTTTAATATAGCTACCTGCTGTCCTTGCTATTTCCAGATCAATAAGCAGTTCTGAACGACAGACATATTTGGTGTTGCAATAATGTTTATAGGCTTCTACGTCAAAAGCATAGATCATATACGTTTTACTACAATCTGTGTTTGTACCAGTAATAAATTCGATATATACCAGCATACCAAACCTATCTTTTAATGGAACTTCTTTTAATTTTAGGTTAGCAAACTAGTTACACGAATGTTTTTAATAACTTTATAACTCAGTGATGTTATATAGAATAATATCTTTTACATACTGCTTCTAACAAGGGCTCCGGATATTTCTCGACAAGCACAGCATCGGTACTATTTGCATCCAATAGTTATGATATAGATAATTTTTTAGTACACTATAGCACACAATTAATCGTTTTCTTAGAAACACCGCAGCGCTCAACAATATTCTGTTGACTGAAATTTAGGCTTGATAGCCTGAGAATCTCACGATAATTGGTTTTCCCAAAAAAGGAATTTCCGTTTTCTCTGCATGAATAGTAAAGACACGGACACCAGAATACTCAGCAAATCATTTTTATTACTGTATATTGATTATGATATACAACATTAACCATAGTGATTTTATTTTTTCTCAATTTCTTATTTATTTTATTTATTAATTTTTGCGACAAACTCTTTTTTGTAAATATTCGTACAACATACCAATCTTTATATTTATGAATTCGTATATAAAAATGAAACACTTTACCATAAAAATATAAGTCATGAATTACTTGAATTAAGTATATTTCAACTCTTGCTATAGACTTTTTCTGTCCTTGTAAATTATTTTTATCATAAAACCACTCTATAATACATAATGGACATTTTTCTTTTATTTTTTTCTCTAAAAGTTGACTCCATTCAATACATTGATATTCCATCACATCTTCTCCTTTTCCATTTTATATCAATATACAACTTTAAGTTCTATTATTCAACGCTTAAAGATTATTTCTGAACACGGAAGCATAAAATATAATGATATGAAACATAGGAGGTGATACTGTATGCAAAAACCTGATAAAAGAGCAATTGGTGAACGGATTAGAAAACATCGCGAGGAACTCAACATGAGTAGAGAACAGCTTTCCGAAATAATGGGTATTACTTCAAAGTTTCTCAGTGATATTGAATTTGGTCTTCGGGGATTTTCAATTGAAAAACTTTTTTTATTTTCAGAATCTCTAAACCTTTCAACCGAATATATTCTGTTCGGCACAGGTCCTTCTATTAATGATCGTATTTTTTTACAAAGCATTAATAAATGCCCAGAAGAAAAGAAAGAATATCTCCTCTTAATACTCAATAAAATCATAGAATCTTATAATATAGATACTAAAACTGTATGAAATACTCAGCAGGATTATACCTCGATCTACCCCTTATGTGCTAGATTTTCATGTATCAAAACCGTATTCAACATACAAAAAGGGTGTTGCATTCTGCAACACCCTAAAACAATTTACTTATAAAATAATCAAGCACCATTTGCATTCGCAGTTAATGCTCCACCTGCTGTTCCACCCAGCGTTCCGAAGGCAATTGTACTACCTCCACCAACCAGACATCCTGCTGCACATCCTGCTGCGCATGATCCTGAACACAATGTGCCTGAACAGTTATCTACTGGCATTACTTCTCCCATATCGCATTTTCTCCTTTCGTTTTACTCAAAATCAGTCTTTCTTATTAAGCACCATTTGCATTTGCGGTTAATGCTCCGCCTGCTGTTCCACCCAGCGTTCCGAAGGCAATTGTACTACCTCCACCAACCAGACATCCTGCTGCACATCCTGCTGCGCATGTTCCTGAACACAATGTACCTGAACAGTTATCTACTGGCATTACTTCTCCCATATCGCATTTCCTCCTTTCGTTTTACTCAAAATCAGTCTTTCTTATTAAGCACCATTTGCATTTGCGGTTAATGCTCCGCCTGCTGTTCCACCTAGCGTTCCGAAGGCAATTGTACTACCTCCACCAACCAGACATCCTGCTGCACATCCTGCTGCGCATGATCCTGAGCACAATGTACCTGAACAGTTATCTACTGGCATTACTTCTCCCATATCACATTTCCTCCTTTCGTTTATTGTAAGCGATGAATAATCACCCGGTCACGACTTCCTGGGAACCTTAAATATTCAGGTTCCCACGTTCTTCAGGTCTTACTTTT
>NZ_JAOQJY010000018.1:0-77818 GCF_025567525.1 Gallintestinimicrobium propionicum
GCAGCACCTGTGGAATACAGAATGCAGACATCTGCATCAGAGCCGGTACAGGGAAATGGAAAAAGCACAGGATACAAGGCTCCCGTACAAGGACATTTTTATCAGGTAGTAGGTCAGGACGGAAAAAACATGATTTTTGCTACTGCGCAGAAGAAAGACGTGCTGGCAATTGCGACGGATTCCGATTTTGCCATGCTGACGGGAAAAATGGAAGACATCGAAGCGCTCAGAAAACAGGGCGTGAGAAGGATTATCTTCGCTACAAAGAGAGCAACCTCGACCTTCCTTCTTTCGGAGCTTCTTGAAAAGAGAGCATACGGAGAAATCTGGAGCCTCATCCACGATGGAGAGAACGTTGCGTTTACTGCAGTCGAAAAGAAGATGGATATAAGCAGCATCCTTACCCGGTTACAAACGAAATAAAACCGGATATAACAGGTACCGGTATTTGAAAACCGACATGACAGAAACAGGAAAGAGGACATGATTGGAATGTGTGGAGATCATGCTTTGCAGACTTTGCACAGATGATTTTCCGGTAAATTTTATAGAAGGATATCAGAGGGAACCCGGCAGTGGTCAGACAGCAGTCCTGATGCTGCCGGGTTGCTGTCTGAACAGTAACCATTTAGAGAAATTTCAGAAATTTATTTTCTGAAATAGATAACTCGTTTTAACTCGTAAATATGAATTAGAAAAAATTTTTAACTCGACAAATCGTTAATGAAAGCCGCTTGATGACTAAGCGGCTTTTCTAATACGTCATTGGATATTTCAGGTAATTACTGTATAATTGATATAAATAGTGATTTGTATATGGTTTCAATGTCTGATGGGCTACGTGTAGATTCTTTTTATGAAGACCAGCTCGAAAGAGCATGGTAGAATGGTTTGAAAAAATGCAGATATTAGTAGATGCTGATGCTTGTACAGTCATTTGAAAAACTTATATTGATGGCGAAGGAAAGATGATATGAATATACAGATATTCGGGACAAAGAAATGTAGTGATACAAGAAAAGCAGAGCGTTTTTTCAAAGAGCGTGGCATAAAGTATCAGTTCATTGATATGAAGGAAAAGGGCATGAGCAAAGGGGAATTCAATTCCGTAGCTCAGGCAAATGGTGGATTGGATAACATGGTCAACTGGGATGGCAAGGACAAGGATTTGCTTGCCCTTATAAAGTATATTGCTGCTGATGATAAGCTTGAAAAGGTTCTTGAAAATCCCCAGGTGATTAAGACACCAGTGGTTAGAAATAGTAAGCAATCAACCCTGGGTTATCTGCCGGATGTTTGGAAAAACTGGAATTAGAGGACAAGAATATGGTAAAAAAAATTATGCGGGATCCATTGTTTCTCGCTCAGAAATCTACAGATGCAACGGAGGCAGACCGACAGGTGATTACAGATCTGCTTGATACATTAAGGGCAAATCTGGATCATTGCGTTGGCATGGCAGCCAATATGATCGGTGTAAAGAAAAATATCATTGTGGTGGCAGCAGGTCCATTTCAATTTGCTATGGTAAATCCGGTTATTACAAAGAAGACCGGAGCATTTCAGACAGAAGAAGGATGCCTATCTCTGGAAGGGGTGCGTCCGTGTACAAGATATAAAGAAATTGAAGTGGATTTTTTGGATGCAGATTTCAAGAAGCAGCATGGCAAATATTCCGGTTGGACTGCACAGATCATCCAACACGAAATAGATCATTGTAATGGAGTTGTAATATGAAACCTAAGTCGCCTAAGAGCCTGGAACTATATGACATTATGATAAAACGGGGATATCCAGCGGAGTTTTGCGATCAAATAACGAAAAATCTTAACACCGACTGGACAGCCGGACGGATGATAGGTTATTTGTCCCATTACAAAAAGCTGCCGCTTGAGGAAATTGCAGATGAAATGCTTGCAATACTAAGTGACCGCAACAGAATTATGCAGAAACATGAAATGGAAGAAATCAATGCCAGATGGAATGAATATTTGAATGGATAGAGGATAAGGAGTAATACATGGACGGATATAAACCACCTTTTACAATTACAAACAGTATATTATCTCATGTGGCATCTGTATCTGAAAAAGTCGGGCGTATTACTGTAATGAGTAATATGGAAAACAAACCTCATCTAAGGAAAAATAACCGGATCAAATCCATTCATTCGTCTTTAAAGATCGAGGCAAATTCTCTTTCGCTAAGCCAGGTGCGTGATGTTATTAACGGGAAATTGGTTTTTGGAGAGGCAAAAGAAATACAGGAAGTAAAGAATGCATATAATGCCTATGAAAAAATAGCTGAAATAGATCCTTACAGCATAGAAGAATTAAAGAAATTTCATGGTATTATGACAAAATACATCGTAGAGGAATCCGGTGATTTCCGCAGTGGTGAAGAAGGTGTATTTAATGGTAAAGAGTGCATATTCATGGCTCCACCGGCACGCTTTGTTCCACAATTGATGAATGAATTATTTGGCTGGATGAAGAAAGAGAAAGATCAGATGCATCCGCTGATTTTGAGCAGCGTATTTCATTATGAATTCGTATTTATTCATCCTTTTACAGATGGCAATGGCAGGATGGCAAGGCTGTGGCATACAGCTATATTGGCTAAATGGAATCCTATTTTTGAATATATTCCGATAGAAAGCCAAATTGAAAAATTCCAGGATGATTATTATGATGCGATTGCAAAATGCCATGTAGAGGGAGAATCTACGGTATTTATTGAATTCATGCTGACTCAAATAGATAATACTTTAGCGGAACTTTTGAATCAGATGACAGATAGCGCCACGGATGACGCTATTCTTGACGCTGATGGCGCTAATCATGGTGCTGATCATATGGAAGGCAGATTGTTATCAGGCTTGAAACAGAATCCGTATATTACACAGACAGATTTAGCTAAAGAATTATCGTTGTCAAGGAGAACTGTCCAGAGAATCATGAAAGAACTGATGAATGACGGCAAGATAAAGAGAGTTGGTTCAACCAGAACAGGTCATTGGGAAATAAATGATTGATGCAGAGGCATAGTCTGCAAAAACTATGCCATTTCGTTTCCATTTCAGGAGATAGTATAGTGGCTCAGTTGTCAAGACAAAAATCTGAGATTTTTATAATGAACTGATAGGGTTAATAAGTTACAGGGAACTCAGGGAAAGTAGTGGAACTCTCCCCTGTCCCATTTATGCTAAGCTACATATGGCAACAGCATTGCCGGATAGTAGCATTCAGCCGGTGTCTGATAGTCAAGTGCAGAATGATGCCGCTCAAAGTTGTAAGTGCGGATATACTGTCCGATAGCGGTTCTGGCTTCTTTGATGTTATTGTATTGAGTCAGATAGGCTTCTTCATACTTGAAGCTGCGAAACCAACGCTCAATCATGATATTGTCTGCCCAGCGGCTATGCCAATCAATAACGGCTGTCAGATATAAAAAGCCCCGTTTGATTGGAATATATGTAATGTCAATAGACCGTGCCTGATTTGGTTTGTCTATGACAGCATTACGGAGCAGATAAGGGCATACCTTAGCCTGTTGCATACGCTTGGAAAGATTCATTTTAGGATAGATTGGGTAAATATCCATTTCGTTCATGTAACGTCGTGCTTTCCGACGTCCTACATGATATCCTCTAGCCTTTAGCTGTGCAGACATTTGCCTTGCACTCCAGGCCGGATTATCTGTATGGAGATGATCAATGATCTCTTTACAAGCCAGTTCTTCATCGGATATAGGCGTACCTTTGTAATAAATACTTGTATTCACCAAGCCGGTTGAGGAAACAAAGCCGGAAGCGGTTGAAACGGTTCCTGAAATTACAGAACCCACTCCAGAGGAAAAGCCGAAATCCACGAATATGCTCCCGGAACTTCTGACTCTGATTGTGTTTGCCTGTGGCGGCGGATTCTTCGTATTCAAGAAAGTCCAGGAAAAGAAGAAGGCACAGGAAGCGGCAAAGCCTGATCCGGATGCAGATTATGTGGACGATGACGAGGACTATGGGTACGATCCGGAACTTCGTTACAGGGACTCCTATCCACGCATCCGCAAAAAGGTAGTACGTTGCAAAACAGATTCGTTTCTCACTTGTCAGACTTGGAATCTGTGTCAAGCATGACAAACCACGTTTCGGGAAAAGCAAGGGCAAGATTGAAAAGTTCCATCAAGTGGTGGATGACTTCATCCGTGAATCAAAGTTCAAAAATATCAGGACACTGGAAAAACTATCATTACAGAGTATCAGGAAGTATATATCTTTCTGTATTCCTTGGGAGTAACGCCAACAATCTGACGAAAGCGTTTAATAAAATATTTTGGTTCTGTGTATCCAATTTCTGAACAGATCTCATATATTTTTTTGTCTGTATTGATCAACAGTTCTTTTGCATGTAATATTCTTATAAAAGTCAGATATTCAATGATAGTCTGTCCTGTAGCAGAGCTGAATATATTGCTTAGTGAGGAATAGTTTATACCGAAAATCTCTCCTAAGTCTGAAAGTGTGATATTTTCATTCATATGCTGGAAAAGGTAGTTTTGTACCTGTTCAACAAGATAGGCATTTGTGCTGCGTGTCTGTTCAGCAATTTTCTCAAAAATGCTCTCGATCATGGACAAAATGGTACTTTCAATTTCTTCAAGAGAGTGATAATTGTAAAGAAACTGCAGACTTTCTGTATAATCGATATAACAAGATGCCGGTATTTTTTTATCATTACAATATTTTATGATGATCAGAGTAATCTTGTTTAGCCAGGAATGCAATTCATAATAGGAAGGTTGTTCATTACGCACGTAATCCATAAAGGAATAGACAGCATCTCTCGTATTCAGTAAATTGCTGCCGGTCAGCTGCAACTGTAAATTCTGGTATATAGAGTATGGAAAGGTGCACAAAGTTTGATCCTGATATATGTGTATGGGATCCTTTGAGTAAAAAAATTGTGTCAAGGCTGAAACGCCACTGTAAAATGCATTTTTAAGCGTGTCATCATGATCGCTGTGGTATATTCCCGCGCAGATTTCCAATCCGGGGTTAAATTTCCATAAGAGTCTTTGTACCTGTTTTTTCAGAAACTTATCATCTAAATCCTCTTTTTTTAATAAAATACAGTAAATCTTTTCGCAGAATAGAAAAACATGATGCTCGGATGAAATTCCGGCAGCAAACTTTTGCAGCACCGTTCTGTAGTTGAAAATCTGGCTGCTGAATTCGCTGTTGCCAGTCAATAGTAAGAACCATGCTTGCGGAAATGTAAATCCACATTGTTTTTCCAGTATTTGAATCTTCTGCTTTTTATTCGAAGCAATGGCTTCAGAAAACAACAGATCTAAAAACTGGTCGTATTCTGACTGGGTGAGATTATATTCACTAAGAGGATCCGCCAGTCGGAAAAAATTTTCTACGCTTGTAATGACTGCATCGAATTCGGAGGGAAGAATAGGCTTCAATATATATCGAAATACATGATGCTCAACTGCTTTCTTGGCATAGGAAAATTCCGAGTATCCGCTTATGATAATGATAGGAATGGTTCCGTTGTTTTTGCGAATTCTGCTAATTAGCTCAAGACCGTCAAATTTGGGCATGCGTATATCGGTAACAACCAGATTTACTTCCGGATGTTGTTGAAGATAGTCTAATGCAAGGCTACCATCTTCAAACAGACCATCTATCTCCCATCCTGGGGAATGATTTTTAAAAATTTCGGCAATTCCATTGCGACTTTGTACTTCATCATCAATGATAATCACATGATTCATAGGTTTTCCTCACTTCTGAACAGGCAATTTTATGATTACTTTTGTACTTTCCATAATGCGTGATGTAATTTCTATACCATATGACTGACCAAACCGCTGTTTTAAATAGGTATTTGTATTTCCAATTCCTATGCCATCATTTTTACCATGAAGCACGGAATGTATCAGAAGATCTGACATGCCCTTTCCGTTATCTTCTATAGTTATGAAAATGGAATTATCCTTAGTAAATATGCTGAGGATAATAATACCACCCTGATGAATTTCAGAAAAACCGTGCAGCAATGAATTTTCTATAAACGGCTGCAAAATAAAACGGGGTATTTTATACGATTGCATATCCGGTTCAATATGATAATGTATTGTAAAAGAATCCTGAAACCGGATCTTTTGAATATACATATAATTTTTCAACCAGGATAATTCATCATTTATAGTGACAAAATCATTTTCTTTGATAATGCTGTATCGCAAAATATCAGAAAGCGCATTTATAATATAGGGTACTTTGTCTGCATTTCCATTTTGGGACATCCAGCTGATGGAATCCAAAGTGTTATATAAAAAATGTGGATTCAGCTGTGCGTGGAGCAGAGCAAGCTGCTGTTTTGCTTCTTTTTTTGAGTATTCTTTTAACTGCTCCACCAGAGTCAGAGTACGCTGGCTCATAGACTGGAAAGAATCATATAAATTGCCGATTTCGTTGTGGACAGGATAAACTGGTGAAGGAAAGTAGTTCAAATAATCCTGTTCCTGCATAATAACGGAAAGACGGCGAATCGGCGTAATAAACTGTTTGGTGAGCATGAAGAAGATCAGGCATAAACACAAAAAATCCACACCACAGATCAATAACAGTAAAGTTTTAATGAACTGTGTTTTGCTTTCTATATTTGAAAATGGTAGAAAAGAGTAACAATTATATTCTAGTGTATCAATCTGTGAATTAAAACGATAATATTTCTCACCGTTTATAGTTACAACAGAGTAAGAATATGGGGGCGTACCAAGCACGTCGGTGGAAATAATGTCTCCAATATGATAATTCAGATTCTCCTCCTGATAACCCCATATTAATGTATTGTTTTGGGTTGTCAGGAAAAATGTGGAATCGGAACTGAAATTGGAAAATATAAGGATATCTTCAAAGGAAGCGATATCGACTTCAACTAACAAAATTCCAATAGGCCGGAAGTTGTGTGTCAAACTTCGTAAAAGGCGACCATAATAAATGGACGTATTTGAAGCAGGGTATTTACGCTTACTGGTATGTGTAATGGGATTAGATAAAACACCTGATCCATTATGTGCATATATTTTCTGTAAAAAATCAGGATCCAAGGAGTTTATATGTATAGCATTACTGTACCCGTCATTCCAGTATAAAGTATCTCCTGCCATTGTTGTAAGAGATACTGACAAAATCATGTCATCTGTTCTCATTAATGAATCAATAGCAGGCTGGATTCTTTTTTTATCAGGAGAGGATAATAATGTTGCTTGTCCTTTTTCCAGACAGCTCATAATATCATCATTGTAGTAAATTGAAGCGGTGAGATTGTTAAAGTAGGTGAGTTTCTGATAAATATTGG
Source organism: Gallintestinimicrobium propionicum (assembly GCF_025567525.1). Taxonomy (NCBI): domain Bacteria; kingdom Bacillati; phylum Bacillota; class Clostridia; order Lachnospirales; family Lachnospiraceae; genus Gallintestinimicrobium; species Gallintestinimicrobium propionicum. The sequence goes on from NZ_JAOQJY010000018.1 coordinate 7,374, forward strand.
ATGTAACTAATTTTAATACCTGGATCTGGGATTCGATTTCAGCATTCAGGGCATTTTGAGTTTGGAAATGATAAAGTAGCAATGCTGTAACTGTCATAGGAATGAAGGCTATAAACAGAAAAATGATGAGTAATTGCTTTTTTAGTGAAATGCCTGCTTTTTTCATGTTATATTTCCCCATATAGTCAATCATTGATTCATCTGATGAAATTATTATCCTATCTGAGATCATTATACTATATCAAATCAAAAATAAAATCTAGAAAAAAGTGCACCATTCAAAAAAAGTGGTATTTTATGCAATAATCCGGCAAGGTACAATAAGCTCACAAAACAAAGCCGCTGCGTCGGGGGTATAAAGGTATAAAGGAGGTACTTATATGAAGAGAAAAGTAGCAGCATGTTATCTGAAAAAGGGAATGGCGTATTGTCTTATGGGAGCCATGCTCTTAGGTCTGAGTATCGGGACTGCCGGATGTGGAAAAGAGCAAAAAGGAACCCAGGAAGCAGAAGGAAATACTGAGATCCAGGAAGTGGAAGGTAATGATGGACCAATAGAGATTGTTTACTGGAATCAGTGGACACAGGAAGATGAGACTGCCTTTTTAAAGAAGTACGTAGAAGAATACAATAGTTCCCAGGATAAATATCATGTATCGTTTCTGGCTATTCCGTATGAAGAGTATACGACTACAAAGCTGGCCACTGCATTTGCTACCAATGAAGCTCCGGATATCTTTGAGTGTAGTCCGGCAATCATTAACCAGTACCTTGATGCAGGTGTATGTGAACCACTGGATGATATTATTACCGATGAAATAAGAAATGATTTTACAGATGCAGCATTTGACCGGGTGTCGAGAGATGGGAAAATTTATGGAATTCCGTTAGACAGTGATCTGGTGGCATTATACTACAATAAAGAAATACTAGAGCAGAATGACATTGATCCACCGACAACGTGGGCGGAACTCAAAGATGCGGCAGCAAAGCTGAATACAGCTGATTATGCCGGATTTACCTTTGAAGTTGATAAGGGTGATTGGCAGTGCTTTACCTTCTATCCTTTTGTGTGGATGCAGGGTGGAAGCCTGTTTACATCGGATGGTATGGCGAATTTAAATTCTGAAGAAGTTGTAAATGCATTGCAGTTATGGAAGGATCTTCTGGATTCCGGAGACTGTAATGAGACACCTGGAAGATCTGTTTCAGATATTTCAATTCTGACAAATGGAGAGACAGCAATGCAGATTAACGGCAGTTGGTCGGTTCTTCGTGTGGATTCAGAAAAGTATGGTGTTGTGCCATTACCAGCAGCAACGGCAGGAGGTGATACAGCCAGTGTTGCAGGTGGGTGGAACGTACTGGTAAGTAATCAAAGCAGTGAGGAAAAGATAGCAGGAGCCAAAGATTTTATTTCATGGATGTGGCTGAATGTAGATCATGTGACGGAATTTGATACAAAAGCCAAGTTTTCATATTGTATGAGAAACTCTGTCATTGAGGCAGGTGCGGAGGTATATCAGAGCAATCCAAATGCCATAGTATTTTCTGATGAGGTATTACAGACAGCAAAACCTGAAATTGCATTATCCGGAGAAGCAAAAGAAATTGTATCTACCATGATTCAGGATGCACTTTACAATATGAGTGCAAAAGAAGCGGCAGATATTGCACAGGAAAGTATGCTGAAATATCAGGAAGCAAACGGAGCAAGATTCGGCGGCTGAAATAACAGGAAAAGCAGACATTGCAGGCAACTAGATATTTGATTTTTGTCCTGCTGTGAATAACAGCAGGACAAGATACAGGAGGTTTGAGTTAATGTGGGAAAAAAGCATAAACGTATAAAACGGGAGACTCTGATTTCTTATCTGATGATTGCGCCAGAAATGATACTGATGCTGATTTTTATTTTCATACCGATCGTGTATGCATTTTATATAAGCCTGTTTGACTGGAATGCAATGGGAACAAAAACATTTGTCGGAATCAGTAATTATTTAAAAATGATGCAGGACTTAACTTTCAAAAGCAGTCTGCTGGTTACTGGAAAATATGCTTTGATATATGTTCTGACTGTCTATGTTCTTTCTCTTGCGGCAGCAGTTTTTGTAAACTCGATCAGAAGCAATAAGCGGCAGCAGGCATGCAGAATAGGCATATACCTGCCCAATACAGTTTCGACAATTGTCGCAGCGACCTTATGGACATTCCTGTTCAATTCAAGAAATGGATATATCAATAAAATTTTAGATGGAATAGGAGTCGGAAGACAACTCTTTCTGGGATCAAGGTCACAGGCACTGATATGTGTTGCGATTGTAGGAATATGGGTAGTTTTTGGCTACAATATGATCATCTTTTTATCGGCTTTAAAAGATGTGCCAAGTGAATATTATGAGGCAGCTAAAATAGATGGAGCAAATGCTGTGCAAAGATTTTTCAAAATAACTCTTCCATCTATAAAGGGAACGACTATTTTTGTATTGGTTACATCACTGATTGCATCCTTTCAAGCGTTTGATCAGATCAGAGTCATGACATCCGGGGGGCCGGGCAAGACAACGGAGGTAACGGTGTACTATATTTTCCAGTTGGCATTTGAACAATATAGATTTGGATATGCTTCCACGATTGCTGTGTCCTTGTCACTGATCATTATGGTGGTTACTGTCATACAGATGAAATTGCTTAGGTTTAAGTAGGTGATATAGTGAAAAAATATGGAATATTGTTAGTAAAGAGTTTGGTCGGATGTGTATTTCTGGCTTTTACATTGTTCCCGATCGTTTTACTCATAAGCAGCTCGCTTAAAATAGATACAGAAGTATTTGATTATCGGATCATCCCCAAACATATTACTCTTGATGCTTATAAGCAGGTGTTTAGAATTCTAGATATTTTTACGGGAATTAGAAACTCGTTGTTTGTGGCAACTATGGTGACGGTATTAGCCCTGATTGTACATTCGATGGCTGCTTTTGCATTTGCAAGACTGGAATTTCCAGGGAAGAAGGGAGCATTCATGTGGGTTCTGAGTACCATGATGATTCCTTTTCCGGTAATCATAATTCCTTTGTTTTTTATAATCAAAAGTCTTGGACTGGTGAATTCGCTTTGGGGCATGATACTTCCTATGGTTCCGCATGCATATGGCGTATTCCTTTTTAGGCAATACTTTATGGAAATGCCGGATTCTCTGTATGAGTCAGCCAGAATCGATGGATGTTCGGTATTTCAGACTTTTAGAAAAATATATGTCCCGCTTGCAAAGCCCATGTTTATTACATTAGGTGTATCCTTTTTTGTCACAAACTGGAATTCCTATTTATGGTCTACTATTGTAGCGCAGGACGAAACTAAATATACAATCCAAATACAGATTGCAACTTTGATGGGATCTCTGAGAATTTCATGGAACCAGATTTTAGCAGCATCTGTGATTGCGATTGTTCCGACTGTTCTGTTGTTTGGTGTACTTCAGCGTTATTATCTTGAAGGCATTAAGACAACCGGGATGAAAGAATAAATTATATTATTTATATACATAAAGGAGGATTTTTATATGTTAGGAAACGAAATGTTTAAATTTCCAGAGGGCGTTGTATCAAGATGGGCGAGTTATGAGAATCCAGATGGAGCAAAAGGCGCGGGAGGAAAGGAAAGAAATGGCAGAAAAGGGGCTGCCTGGTTTACACTGAATCCCGGTGAAGAATTTGTTTTAGCTCATGCTGAAAATACAAGTGGCGTTATTCGTCGTATCTGGATTACGATCAACGATCAGACTCCGGAGACTTTAAGGGGACTGAAACTGGAGATGTTTTGGGATGGCTGCGATAAGCCGGCAGTGAGTGTTCCTTTTGGTGATTTTTTCTGTGTTGGACTTGGAAAAGTTGCAACTTTTAAGAATGCATTATTCTCAAATCCGGAAGGACGTAACTTTAGTACCTATATTCCAATGCCATTTAAGACAGGTATGAAGATTACGGTTACCAATGAATCCAGTGTCCTGATCAAGCATTTTTATTATGATATTGATTATACTCTGGGGGACAAATTTACGGAAGATACACTGTATTTTCATGCTTACTTTAACAGAGAGAATCTTACAAACTTGAAAAAGGATTTTGAACTTCTTCCGTATGTGGAAGGAAAAGGCAGATATCTGGGAACGAATATGGGAGTAAGATGTAATACAAAATTATACTCCGATACATGGTGGGGAGAAGGCGAATTTAAGGCATATATTGATGGAGATACCGATTACCCGACCATCTGTGGAACCGGAGTGGAAGATTATATCGGAACGGCATGGGGACAAGATTATTATTATGATCTGTATTGTGGCTGTCCGGTATATGATAAGACAAATATGGAGTTATGTTTCTATCGGTTCCATGTTCCGGATCCGATCTACTTTAACAGTAATTTTAAAGCAACTATACAGCAGATCGGAGCTGTTGATAGAGATGATTATTTCCATCATGCGCAGCTGTTGTATAAAAATCAGATGGCAAATAATCAGGTGATTTCGGTGGATGGAGAACCTGTAGATTTTACCAATATTCCGATGCTGGATGGAAGACCACTTTTATTTGAAAGAGAGGATGACTGGTCTTGCTGTTCCTATTTCTATTTGGATAAACCTATGAATAATTTGCCGGAATTAATGAATGTTTCGGATCGGACAAGGGATTTGGTTGGCCGCCCTGGCTTTATGGGAAAATATCCTCAGGAAATGCCGCTTTTTGATTGATGGGAGAAAATTAGTATGGTTAATAATAAAATTAAGGTTGGAATGGTTGGAATAAGCTTTGGAATGGAGTTTATTCCGATCTATATGAAGCATCCGGATGTATATGAGATAGCGATTGCTGACACGAATTTGGAACTGATTAAAACAGCCCAGGAAAAATTTGGAATCAGCAGTAAGGATTGCTATGATAATTATGATGACATGCTGAAAGATGACGCAATAGATGCAATCCACATTGTTACACCTCCGTCTACGCATGCTGAATTTTCCATAAAAGCTCTGAAGGCAGGAAAACATTGTGGGTGTACAATCCCGATGGGAATGAGTATTCAGGAGTTGGAAGATGTCATTAAGGCGAGAATAGAAAGCCAAAAACAGTATATGTTTATGGAAACAACTGTATTTGGGAGAGAGTATTTTTATGTGAAGGACTTGCTGGATCAGGGAAAGTTTGGAAAGATACAGTATATGACATGTGCTCATTATCAGGATATGGAAGGCTGGCCTTCTTACTGGGAAGGATTTCCACCATTGATGCACCCGACACATGCAATTGGAACCTGCCTTATGTTACTGAACGACTATCCAAAAGAAGTATATGCAAAAGGCTCAGGAAGAATCAGAGACGAACTGATATCCCAGTATCATTCACCATTTGCATTTGAAGCGGCTTTTGTAACAATGGAACACAGTGATGTTGCAATAGAAATGGAACGTTTTCTTTATGGTGTCGCCAGAAGCTATTCAGAATGTTTCAGAATATATGGAAGGGACATGAGCTTTGAGTGGCAGCAGCTGGCTTCTGAGAATCCGGTTATTTATACACGCACCGGAGAAATCCAGCAGGAAATGATGGATATTGATGGTGATCCGAACAGATATAACCGAGGCGGAGAAATTGTCGAAGAAAGAATAGAAGTCCCGGATTATGGATGCAGACTGCCGGATAGTATTGCCGGATTTACAACAGAAACTGTATATAACGATGAAAATACACATCTTTCATTTAAACAGGGAGGTGGGCATGGAGGTTCCCATCCTCATATGATACATGAATTTGTCCGTGCTATCATAGAAGATAGAAAGCCTGTAGTAGATGACATTGTTGGCGCTTACTGGACTGGCACAGGGATATGTGCTCACCAGTCAGCGATGGAAGGCGGAACGGTTGTTAAAGTGCCGGAATTTAAAAAATATCTCTAATACGTAATAGAATTGTAATCAACAGAAACTGGGGAATTCCTGTAGGGGATTCCCCTTTATTCTTTTGCTGTTCCTATGGGAATAGTATTTACATTTGCACAGGCGAACAGCCGTATATTGTGCAAGTTTTTCAATAAGAAAGCATTTGCATTAGAATGCTATTTCAGGTATAATAATTCGAGTATAAGTCTGCAAAATGGGCAGACGTTTCTACCAACCGCCAAACGGGTTGACTACATTTTACGTAGTCAACCTTTTTTTATGACAATAGAATGTTCGCAGAGCGTGCATTCTATTGTTTATGAAAGAATATTTTATGGGAGGAAACATAATGTATGATGTTGTAATTGTAGGTGCAGGACCGGGAGGAATATTTACTGCATACGAATTATTAGAGAAAAGACCGGATTTAAGTATTGCTGTTTTTGAAATGGGAAATGAATTAACAAAACGCCACTGTCCGATTGATGGTGACAAAGTGAAATCTTGTATTCATTGTAAAAACTGTTCTATCATGAGTGGTTTTGGAGGCGCAGGTGCATTTTCTGATGGTAAATATAATATCACCAATGATTTTGGCGGGACGCTATACGAGTATATTGGTAAAAAATCTGCATTGGAATTAATGGAATATGTAGACAAGATCAATCTTGCTTTTGGTGGAGAAGGAACAAAACTGTATTCTACTGCAGGATCAAGTCTGAAGACACGCTGCATGCAAAATGGTTTACATTTATTGGATGCTTCTGTTCGCCATTTGGGAACAGATATTAACTATATTGTGTTGGAACATTTATATGATCATCTGAAAGAAAAGATTGATTTTCATTTCAATTGTTTCATTGATAAAGTAGAAAAACTGGATAGCGGATATCGAATCTATCATGAAGATTCCTATTATGATGGTAGAGAATGCGTTATTTCCGCAGGGCGCAGTGGAAGTAAATGGATGGAAAATGTCTGTCAGGATTTGGGCATTAATACGAATTCGAATCGTGTGGATATCGGAGTTCGAGTGGAACTTCCGGCAGGAATCTTTGCACATCTGACGGATGAATTATATGAAAGCAAGATTGTGTACAGAACCTCAAAGTATGAAGATTTGGTGCGTACCTTCTGTATGAATCCAAAAGGAGAAGTTGTAAACGAAAATACAAATGGCATTGTTACTGTTAACGGACACAGCTATGAGGATCCGGCAAAGCAGACAAATAATACAAACTTTGCGTTGCTTGTTGCAAAGCATTTTTCAGAGCCTTTCAAAGATTCTAATGGATATGGAGAAAGTGTTGCTCGATTAAGCAATATGCTGGGTGGCGGCGTGATTGTCCAGCGTTTTGGGGATTTGATCAGAGGCCGTAGAAGTACAGAAGAAAGAATCAGCGAATCCTTTACCGTTCCGACTTTAAACGCAGCGGCAGGTGATCTGAGTCTTGTCCTTCCGAAACGTTTATTAGACGGTATTATTGAAATGATCTATGCCCTGGACAAAATCGCACCGGGAACTGCAAGTGATGATACCTTACTGTATGGTGTAGAGGTGAAATTTTACAACATGGAAGTGGAGCTGGACCACAACCTGATGACTCGCCATGAAGGACTTTATATTATTGGTGATGGCAGCGGTATTACTCATTCTCTGTCTCACGCTTCGGCAAGTGGAGTATATGTTGCGAGACAAATTATTTCAAAAATGTAGAGGTGACTATGACAGAAAGAGAAAAAATGCTGGCTGGAGAATTGTATGATTGCGGAGACGAGGAACTTTTAACACAGTGGCATAAAGCAAAAAATGTTGTGATTGGAGCAGGCAGTGTTGTAACAAAGGATATTCCTGACAATGTGATTGCAGTAGGTAATCCCTGTAGAGTGATCCGTGTAAATCAATAAGTGAATTTAAAAAAAGCTAGCCCAATGTCTATGCAGATCTCTGCTGGCTGCCCCTTATCAGCACATCGGCAGCGAAACGATTCCTGCGGGAAGCGCTGGAGATCGGTGGAAGCAATCGCATCCTCTGGGGCTGTGATACATGGACCTCTGAGGAAAGTTACGGTGCTGTTTTGGCATTCCGTCGGGTGGTGTCGGAAGTGCTCTCAGAGATGTGTCAGGAAGGCTACCTCAGCTGTGAAGAGGCCTGCTATACGGCTGGGCAGATCTGGCGCGGCAATGCGCTCAAGCTATTTGGCTTTGAAGACTGATGCAGGCAAGCGCAATCAGTTTGGCTGAATATCCTCATTTGTAAAATCAATATTGGTTCAGAGTTGGCGGAAGCTGAGAAAACCGATGGTGTAGACTGATAACAGTCAAAGCCATCGGTTTTCTTTATCCAAATATCGTGGAGCAGATGCTGCTGTGAAAAAGAATACACAATGTTGTGGTAACAAAAATAGAAATCGGATTTTAGGGAAGTTATTTATGACAATTTATTATAGGTAAGGTATAATAAAGAACAAGAGATTCTTTTTAATAGACATTTAGAAATTTGAAATAAGAGGAAGAATTAGATCGGTGAATGCGAATGTGATCAATGAATTGAAAAGCGGCCTGAGCGCCGCTTATATAAATGGTTCCTCTGCGGCAAATCTGGCGTATAAGCCGGCATTTGTATCGAATAATCCGGAAGAGGGGAAGAAGGTTATTTCATCCGTGGAGGATGAGCTGTTGCGCTGCGAAGAATTTCAGATCAGCGTTGCATTTATCACGATGGGCGGTGTGACACCACTTCTGCAGACGTTAAAAGAGCTTGAAGAAAAGGGCGTTCAAGGGCAGATCCTTACGACAAATTACCTGAATTTCAGCGAACCGAGAGCACTTGAAAAACTCAATGGATTAAAGAATATTACATTGAAGATGTACGATGTGGAAGCAGCAGGAAATGGGTTTCATACGAAAGGATATATTTTCAAAAAAGAAGAAATTTACCGGATCATCATCGGAAGCTCCAATATGACAAGTGCGGCGTTGACGGTAAATAAAGAATGGAATACAAAACTGATTTCTACAGAAAGCGGAGAGATTGCAGAAGAAATTGTAGACGAGTTTCAGAATCTTTGGAACAGTGAGTATGCTTTACCCTATGATGATTTTTATGAAGTTTACAAAGAACGTTATAATATCGTAAAACACCAGAGAGAAATTGCCAAAAGCGAAGAAATCCTGTCGCTGGAGAAATATTCAATCAGCTGACCAGTGATGAGCGAGTAAGGCATATCATTGAGCAGTCAGAGTATTACGGATATAGCGGTGAGCGTGTAAAAGGACTTATTTTTTGCAGTCGTGTAAAAGAGTGCGAAGAATTGTCGAGAAAGTTTAATGCGCGCGGATATCGAACAGTTGCTCTTAGCGGTAAGGACAGTGAAGAAAAACGGCAGGAAGCATTTGAGAGACTTGCAATGGAGGAAACGGATGCAACGCAAGAGATGCAGCCTTTGGATTATATTTTTTCACGAGATATATTAAATGAAGGCGTGGATATCGTTGAGGTGAATCAGGTTATTATGCTTAGGCCGACCCAGTCTCCGATTGTATTCATTCAGCAGCTGGGGCGAGGACTTAGAAAGGCGCCTGGGAAAGAATACGTTGTTATTTTGGATTTTATCGGAAACTACAATAATAACTTTATGATTCCGGTAGCTTTATCAGGAGACCGTTCCTATAACGCGGATGTAATCCGCAAATATGTAATCAGTGGGAATAGTACAATACCCGGTGCATCAACGGTTCATTTTGATGAGATTTCCAAGGATAAGATATTTAAGTCTATCGACAAGATAAAAGGGATGAAAACACTGATCAAAGAAAGCTATGTTTCTTTGAAGAATCGGTTAGGACGGGTTCCGCTTCTGTATGATTTCTATGAAAATCAGGAAATTGACCCACTGGTAATTATCAGAGAATATAAAACATATGATGCCTTTATGGTGGCGATGGAACAGGGTAAATACAAGAATGTGCTAAACGAACAGGAGAAATTAACGCTGGAGTATTTGTCCAAAACAGTTCTTTCTGGAGTGCGTCCTGATGAGCTTGTAATATTAAGTCAATTGCTCCATAGAGATCATATCGCGGTGGCAGATTTTATAAAAGAGTATCAAAATACCTATGGAATTGAAATCAGCACATCCCGGGTAAAGGAAGCAGTCCAGGTGCTGCAGGGACATTTTGTAAGTAAAGAAGCAGAATATCAGAAATATTGTCAGATTGATATTCTGGAAAACGATCCGGCAGGAATGATCAAAAGACTGCAAAGCTATACGGAGAGACTTACACATATTCCGTTCTATACACAGGTAGAAGATATTATAAAAGTCGGCATTGCCAGATATAAGGAAAAATATTTACCGGGGATAAAATCGGAGGATCCATTTGTATTATACGAAAAGTATTCCAGAAGAGATGTAAGCCTTCTTATGAATTGTGGTAAGGATTTATCTTCTATTATGTATGGTATGAAACGAATTGAAAATGATGTTTTTATTTTTATTACCTATCACAAAGAAGAAAGTCAGGATGAAAAAAACTATGTCGATGGAAAACCGGATTATGCAGATGCCTTTGAAGATAATCTGATTTTTAAATGGGATTCTCAGATTGGGAAAGGTCTGGACAGTTCCTATATGAAGGATGTACTTGGAGCAGATAGAAAGCATTTATTTGTAAAAAAATCAGATGCGGAGACCAGCTTCTACTATATGGGACAATTTGATGTATTAGAAGCCAGAAATGCCCAAAAGGAAGATAATCGTGGCCGCATGCAGCCAATTACGAAGGTCACTATGAAAATGCATCATGCAGTGCGTGAGGATTTATTAAGATATTTACAGTCACATATTACGGCATAATGGTTGGAGGAATAAAAGACATGAAAACGATCAAAGTAGTTGCAGCGGTTATTTGCGACAACATAAAGGAGAAGAATAAAATATTTGCGACGGCACGAGGTTACGGGGAATTAAAAGGGGGCTGGGAATTTCCGGGCGGAAAAGTAGAACCGGGAGAAACACCGCAGCAGGCTCTTGTAAGAGAAATTATGGAAGAGCTGGATACAGAAATTAAGGTTGGTGAATGGATCGATACAATCGAATTTGATTATCCGACCTTTCACCTTTCGATGGATTGTTTTTGGGCGGAGGTTACAAAAGGCCATCTTGAGTTAAAAGAGGCAGAGGCGGCAAAATGGCTCACAAAGGATCAGTTAGACAGTGTTGCCTGGTTACCGGCAGATATTACATTGATAGATAAAATTCAAGGGTATATGAAATAAGCCAGTGCAATTTGACTGGCGATAGATTCAAGGGGAAGAGAATTTTTCTAAAAAATCCAGTAATTACTGATTGATTGTGTATAGACAGTGTCATATAATAAATATACAAGAAAGAGAGGTGCTTTTATGGAAAATATGGGAATTGTTCAAGCGAGAACACCAGAGAGCGTAAAAGAAAACGCGACAAACATTTTAGAAAAGCTTGGCCTTAATATGTCTACGTATATCAATATGGCACTGAATCAGTTGATTATACAGGAAGGAATTCCTTTTGCTGTTAAGCTGGCAAAGTCATCCTATACGGATGAAGAGAAAATAAAGGAAGTAGCCGCAACCTTAAGGATGGAAGGTCTAAAGCTGAGTGACAGTGATCTTAGTATGCTGCAGAAGATTAAAAGTGGTAACATGAGCATTGATGATGCGAGAACGAAAATATTAAGCGAGGTATAATATGCCGGATACAAAATATTGTTATCCTGATACAGATGTACTGATCAATAAGCTTGATATAAGGGATCTTGATAAGCTTCATATATTTGAACGGAAGTTGACAATGCTTAGATTGCTGGAACTGCTGGACAAACCAATAAATGGTAAATTTGATTTCAAGCATTTGCAGGCTATTCATGCTTATATTTTCCAGGATGTGTATGACTGGGCAGGAAAAGTAAGAACCGTAGACATTGCGAAAGGAAATATGTTTTGTAATGTCAGATTTATTTCAAGTCAGGCTGATGTGATTTTTTCTGGACTTAAGGAAGAGCATTATTTAGCAGGACTGGATGAGGATATGTTTATTAAGCGGCTTGCGTATTATTTTTCTGAAATAAATGCGCTGCATCCGTTTAGAGAAGGAAACGGACGCAGTCAGCGAGAATTTATTCGTTCTCTGGCATTGAAAAACGGATATTTAATCTATTTTGACAGAGTATCGGAAGAAGAAATGTTATTAGCCAGCCAGAAGTCTTTTCTGTGTGACTATGAGGATATGGAAAAGATTATAGCAAAATGTATCAAGAAAAAGTAAATATAGAACAGGGCATAAGGCCGACCGGTGAACTACTTACTGACCGGTCTTTTCTTATGCCAAAAACAACAAAATCCGACAAAAATGAACAGCCGGAAATCATGAAAGATCAGGAGAAATTTTATTATGGCATTTTTTCAGAGCGCAGTAGGAACTTTACAGACATTTGTGATCGCACTGGGAGCAGGTATTGGAATCTGGAGTTTAATCAAGGAAAGGGAGTGAATATTACGGTGCGGCGGGAATACTCAATGAATTAAAAAAAGCCATGGCAGAGTCACGATGATGATTCTGCCATGGCTTTTTTTCTTTCATAGGAAAATGCGTCCTATGAAAGAAAAACGCTCCGCAAGGATCGCACTGCGGCGGAATGGTAGAATGTCGCTTACGCGACCCGCCGCAGGCGGAGAATCCTGCAGAGCAGGATTCTTTTTTAAGAAAATTGTTCAGAAAAGGGAGCTTAGTTTTTCTCGCGAAGGAACAGATACCAGTACAGGAAGCCGACAACGATGACACCGCCGAAGATATTACCGATGGTGGCAGGGATCAGATTGTTGAGGATAAAGGTTCCGATATTTAAGCCCTCTGCAGCGATGCCGTATGCAGATGCGGTCATCATACCTGCGGGAATGTAGAACATGTTTGCAACACAGTGCTCGAAGCCGCAGAGAACGAATGCGGAGATCGGAGGGTATACGGCGAGAATTTTGCCGGAAACGTGGGTTGCGCTCATGCCCATCCAGACAGCTACGCAGACCATAACGTTACACAGGATACCGCGGAAAAAGACCTCTGAAAAGCTCAGGGAAACCTTTGTGACAGCGGTATTTACCATGTTTTGTGCGAGCAGTCCGTCATACAGCCCGGGAATATGTCCGTATACGAACAGAACGGACACAAACAGGGAACCGATCAGGTTGCCGAGATAAACAAACAGGTAGTTTTTCATAAGTGCCTTAAAGGTGATCTTATGGTCGAGCAGGGAAATGACCATAAGGCAGTTACCGGTGAACAGCTCACTGCCGTTGCAGATAACCATCGCAAGTCCTGCCGGGAAAACGAGGGCGGATACGATCCGGGCTGCGGACGGATTGGTGATGTCTGCGGAAGCAACAGATGCTGCGGCACCTGCCAGTGCGATAAACATGCCGGCGAAGAAGCCAAGCAGCAGCATGTGCAGACCGGGAAGGTTGGCCTTGCGGACGCCGGCAATATCATAGTTTTTTGCAATTTGATCTGATGAAATCATGGGATTTGCAGTTCCTCCTTTTTGGAACCCACAGGTTCCTGTATTTTCTGCGTTCATTAATGGTAATATTGTAACATGCGCCCCGAAAAGCCGCAAGGAGACAGACTTTCTTGTATGGTAAAAAAAACATTTCAGATTCCTTGCAGAATCATCCGTTCAGCTTTTTCCGGCGGATGCAGCGTTCTTCACGGTTTGCAAGCGCTTTGATTTTTCCTTCCAATAAGATGGCGCGTCCTTTTTCGTTTCTTGTATACACAACATCATAGGCTCCGATATACGGCTTCATACATTTAGCGAAAAGCTGCGCGTCCTCCTTGCGCTTGGAAAAACATTCCGGGACGACGTAAAATCCGTTCAGCCCGCGGAAGCGTTTGGGACTTACCAGAAGGTAGCGCTGGTTATCGACCGCATCGAAAAAATCGTTGACACACTGCGCGAATAAGGCCTTATCACGTCCGCTTCCTCCAGAAAGAAAAATAACATGATGATCAGAACCAGAAGTACCAGATACGACTTTGCAGTGCGGCTCTTCTAAAAGGTTTTGTGTCTCCAATGCTTTTAAAATGCCATTTCCGAATGCTTTGAGGCGGCGCAGCGGGCTTCCGAGCATGAAAAGCTTTGGAAAGGCTGCGATCAGGACGCCGCCTGTATACAGAGCCATAAAAAATCCGATGACGCCGGAGACTGCGGAACGCGAAGCAAAACCGGTTCCCAGAGCGAAAATCAGACCGATCAAAAGCAGGGCAGAGGTCAGAAGCAGCGCCCGGAGCGCATCCCAGAACAGGACAGAGGTCACATATTTATCCGGAATTTCATTGGTATTGACAACTTCCATTTTGTCGTACACGGCGAGAGAACGCATCCAGCGGTCTTTTAGCTCGCTGCGCTTTTGGGAAAGGGCGAGCATTTTCCGGTTCATGGAAGCTGAATTGCTTTTGGTAAAAGGAGGGCGGATGATGGAAAGGCGGTCGATGCCGTTTTCGATGGTATCTTCCGTATAATGCAGTCCGAGAAACTGTTCCATGCGCCGACAGAGCAGCGTGTAGTCCTCGCTGATTGTGTCCTCCGGGTTTTGCTGTACTTCTTTCCGGGGCTTTAGGCAGACGAGATGCCAGATATTGCTCGTTTTGTTCGGGTCTTCTTTCCAGACGCGGATGGCGCGGCCTCGCATCTGGTTGCTGAGCATAAAGGAGCCGACAAAGCTTGCCAGAATCAGGGAATTGATGCAGGGAGAATCCCAGCCTTCCCCGAGCAGGGATTTCGTGCCGATCAGAACCTGCATTGCGCCCTGGGCAAAAATGGCAGTAACAGCTGCGGTGAGGGCGTGCGCGTCCCCCGTGGCGGTCACTTTTAAGTAGTCGTTTTCCGAAAGGCTGCCGATGGCGGAAAACGTGAGTTTGATTTTTGCGCCGGTCTGCTGCAGCAGCGCTTCTTTTGCCTCTGCCGGGATGATGACGACACTTCCACATAAAACGCCCAACCGGATTGCTTTGTGCTGCTTTTCGTTTTCCCTGCGGAGCATTTCAAAAAAGGGAAGAACGCCGAGGGACGCGATCGTCGCTTCGGGATTGCCGATGGCCTTTTCATATTCTTTTCGGATATAATCGGTCAGAATCAAAAGGCGCAGGGAGCTGCCCATCGAATCGTACTCCGAAAATACGATATCCCGGATGCTGTTGGCTTTGCCGAGGGAATTGGTCAGCAGCTTTTCGACTGCTGCACTTTTGGTCAGGATGACTTTTTTCTTTTCGATCAGACCCTGGGATTTTAGCTGGTCGATCAGCATTTCCCGGTAAACCTTATCACATAGATAGGAATCGGTGTCATCGTATAAAAAGCCCTGCAAAAGCCGTTCCATCCACTTCGCGCTCATGGCGGGCAGCTTTTTTGTCCCGAGCAGCCGTTGCAGACGTGCAGGGAATGCTGTATTTTTGCTCTGCAGATAAATCAAAATTGCCTCGAGATATTCCGGGTCATCGAGAAGAAGGTCATCCGAAATCTGACCGTTTAAACCTTTGTGTGTCTCAATCACAGTGAGCAGCTGGGAATCCTGCATCAGGCTTTGCAGCATCTGACTGCTGCGCTCTTCAAAATTTTGAATTTCTTTTGTTTCCGCTGTGGTCGGATAATTGAAATAGACATAATCCTGATGCGGGCAGAGACTTCCCTCTTTTACCAGCTCCGGAATCGTGATTTCCTCATCGATATCTCCGCACATATTCATGTAGCGCGTCCACATCGCAGGCGTGGAATCATAGGGCGGGGTAGCGGTCAGGGAAATGGTTCTCAGGGAAGAAAGCTGCGATTGGAAGGCTTCGAGGGATTTCCACCATTCGCTGCGAAGATGATGGCATTCGTCGAGGCAAAGCAGTTCGATGTTGGCATTTTTCATGGTTCGAACTAAGTCAAAGTCAGAATAATCGACTTCTTCGCTGTCGGTCGGGGCGGTATCCTCGCCGGGCGTTTCCGTGCCGCAAAAACGGGTCATTGCACTGTGAAGCGCCTGATAGGTTGCGACCGTAATGGCCTTCGGCTGCTTCAGGCTCAGGGAGACGTAATCCTCCAGCGAATATCCGTCGCATAGAAAAGCTTCCTGAATCCTGGCTGCCCACTGCTCCCGAATCGTGATGGAGGGTGCTAAAATGAGCGTGTTTGCATTCAGGCGTTTGATCAGCTCGATGCCGAGGGTCGTTTTGCCGGAACCGGGCGCGGCGACGATGTGGATTTTGTCGTCGGACAGATAGCGGCTGACATTTTGCAGAACCCGCGCCTGGTAGCTGCGCCAGGTTCCGTGAAATTCCAAAATTCCTTCATAATTCATAAGCGGTTCTCCTTAAAGAATCAATTCATGAAGCTTTTCCAAAAAGGCACGGTTATTTTATTCTATCTTATGGTGCGTTTATCCTTCCTGTCAACTCATTTCCCAGCTTTACGAAACCGGGAAATGGCGCTATACTGACGGTAATACGACACACGGTCACAGTATTATGTAAACTGGAGAAAAGGTGGAAACAGTATGGAACGACCACAGGCAGAATGGCTGATTGAGTTTTTGGAAAAAGCCGGAAAGTTAAAATCGGTGCCGCGGCATTGCATTACACCGGAAGGCGTGCGGGAAACGGTCGCGGGGCATTGCTGGAGAGTTTCTCTGATGGCGTGGCTGTTGAAAGAGGAATTGCCGGATGTCGATATGGAAAAGGTAATCCATATGTGTCTGCTGCACGATCTCGGAGAAGCGGTAACGGGCGATATCCCTGCATTTGAAAAAAAGGAACAGGATCGCAGCGTGGAGCGAAAAGCCGTGGATGGACTGCTTTCGATGCTTCCGGGCAAAACCGGTGAAGAGGCGAAAGTGCTTTTTGCAGAGATGAATGCGCTTAAGACAGAGGAAGCGAAGGTTTACAAAGCGCTGGATAAGCTGGAAGCTTTGATCGCCCATAACGAAAGCGACATCAGCACCTGGCTGCCGCTGGAATATGAGCTGCAGCAGACCTATGCAGCGGAAAGCGTCAAGGGCTTTCCGATTTTGGAGGAAATTCAGAGACTGGCAGTAGAAAAGACGCTGGAAAAAATCGCGGAAGAAAAAGCGGGGAGGAATCCGGATGATGGAAGAAGAGAAGAATAACGTAGAGAATTCTGCAGAACCCATAGGCGATCAGGTAGCTGATGCGCAGTCGTCAGGCGATCAGGCAGCTGATCTGCAGTCGTCAGCCGTGGTGCCGCAGCAGCCTGACAAACCGCTTTCTGGCAAAGAACTGCGGCGTCAGAAAAAAGAAGCCGCTGCAGCGCAAAAGGCTGAAGCTGCCGCACAGAAAGCACGGGAAAAAGCCGAGGCAGAAGCGCAGAAGGCACGCCAGAAGGAGGAATCGCTCGCTGCGAAGCTGCAGCGCCGCCAGGAGAAAAAAGAATACCGGCAGGGCGTCCGCCAGGAACGCGGACAGGAAATAAGACTGCTTTGGCATATCGTGGAATTCATCATGCTTGTGACGTTTATTGTGCTTGCGATTGATCAGGTGGGATTGTACGGATTTTTGTTTGTATGGTTCTTTATCGCGCTTGCGGCGGCGTCCATCGTGCTGCTGCTTGCAGGACTGATCCGCGTGTTTCGCAAAAAACGCGCCGGAATTATGATTTTGGTATCCCTGATCGGAATCATCGGATGTATCGCGTGGTTTATTTTTCTGGTTTCGTCAAAACTGATCTGAGCACGCCAGAACGAAAATTAGGAGAGTCGCAGGGCTCTCCTAAAATTTTATTCATGACAATAGAATGCTCGCAAAGCGCGCATTCTATTGTTTCATAGGAAAATGCGTCCTATGAAATAAAAACGCTCCGCGCGGATCGCACTGCAGCGGAATGGAAGGATGCGTACTCGGCGCAAGGGTAGATGGTTGCTAAAGCAACCGCGCCTCGGCGCAAGAATGTGCCAAGGCACATTCTTTTTTAAAAAAACAGATTCAAAAAATGGCTGAACAGGGAAACGCCGGAGGAAAATTCTGCGTTTATAAGGAGTAGGAACGTACATTGCGCCGGGAAATGCAGAATTGCGACCCCGCGTGGTTTACACGATCGGAACCCCTGCAGGCAGCATAATTGATTCAGCAAAAAAGCAGGCCGCAGTCGCGGAAGAGGAGAGGAACAATGGAGGACGATAAAATCATCGCCCTTTACTGGGCACGAAAGGAAGAAGCAATTTCGGAAACGGACAGAAAATACGGCAGCTATTGCCGCAGCATTTCTTTCCGGATTTTAAACGATAAAGAGGACAGCGAGGAATGCGTCAACGATACCTGGCTGCATACCTGGAACGCGATTCCCCCCGGGAAACCGGAATTTCTGGCGGGATTTCTGGGAAAAATAGTGAGAAACCTTTCGATCAGTAAATATCGGGCGGGGCATGCCCAAAAGCGCGGAAGCGGCGAGACGCAGGCGCTTTTGGACGAACTGGAGGAATGTATTCCATCCGGCAAAAGTGTAGAGGACGAGATCGAGGGCAGGGAAACCGCCGCAGCGATCAATCGTTTTCTGGAAACGCTGGACGCCGAAAGCCGGAAAATATTTGTCCGGCGGTATTTCTGGGCAGAGCCGGTTAAGGAGCTGGCAGGCAATTTGAATATCAGCGAAGGCAAGGTAAAGTCGCAGCTGTTTCGGATGCGGGCGAAGCTGAAAATGCATCTGGAAAAGGAGGGGATTGCACTGTGAAAAAGAATGAAAAGCTTTTCGACGCCATCGGACAGATCGATGAGCGATATATTGCGGAGGCGCTGGAACCGATGTATCAGGAAAGCGTAGGGACTTCGGATGAAAATAAAGCGGCGATGCCCCAAAAAGGAAAATTGTTTTTTTACCGACAGCGGCGCACAGTGGCGGCAGCAGCTGCTCTCGTTATCTGCATTGGCGCAGCCGGAATTGCACAGTGGCGGCTGCATTCGGAAGAACCCGGACCGGAGATGGCGGCCTATGATATGGAAGGGCTGAGTGCGGAGGATGGAATTGCACTGCAGGCAGAAGATGCAGCGGCTGTTGCTCCGGATGCGGACGAAAATCAGGGGGCGGCAGCCGACCAGAATGCGGTACAGGGACGTATGGCCAACAACGCAGAGACCTGTTTCGCAGAAATTTATCTTGAGGTTGCAACGGCAAACTCCGGAAAAATTACCTGGCGGATTGTCAATGAAAGCGACACAGAAATCGTCGGCTGGGGAACAGATTATACGCTGGAACGTTTTACAGAAAACGGTTGGGAAATCGTTGAAAATTCCGACGCAGATTTAGAAACACAAAAAGAAAGCAGTCAGGCGGTCGCAGGAGAAACCAAAGAAGGAACACTGGATTTGGCTGCTGATGGTATCCGGCTGGAGGCAGGGCAGTATCGTTTGAAAAAAGAATGCCGGATTTTTGACGACGAAAACAGCCGCCAGACCGAGCTGACCGCAGAATTTCAGGTTGAACCGTGACCTTTGGCTATAAAGATTTTATTGTGTGCCACAGGTTGTTTTCGAAACCTGTGATTCTGACATCATGATTGTCACAAAGCTGATTTTGTGGTAAACTGATAACAGTTTAGACACAGCGGTGGAGAACTCTGTGAAGCAGGCTTTAAGGCCGGGGCTTTTGACTCAGACATCATAATTCATGACAATAGAATGCTCGCAGAGCGTGCATCCCATTGTTTTACAGGCAGGAAAAGGAGGACAGACGGAAGATGGACGGAACATTTTTTCTTTTGGCAGGCGGACTGCTGATCATTCTTTTTGCAGTAATTGTGGCGGTTGTTTCCTCTGTGACATCGGCAGTAGCGGCGGATGTAGACGATGAGGAAGAATGATTTTCCTGAGAAAAGCGGCAGAAAAGCGGCGATTCAAAATATCAGACGAAGATAAAAGGGCAGCAGGCGCAATAAAGAGCCTGACTGTCCTTTTTAAAGTTTATGCCCGGATATGTTTAAAAAGCAGAACGAATAAATTTTACGGCAAGACGAGCTTTTTATCTTTCCATTTCGATATCTATACAAATAGTTTGTAAAATCTTGACAAAATACAAACTAACTGATTGTAAAATACTGGAAAATACAAACAGTTAGTTTCTCTTCATCTGTGCAGTCAGAAGGTATGATAAGAATATCAGACTAAATTCTGGAGGTGGACATCATGGAGAAGGATGTTTATGTCAAAATTGGTGAACGGCTCCGAAAGCAACGCAGGATAATGGGCCTGACGCAGGAACAGGCAGCAGAGCTTCTTGGAGTATCAACCACCTATTATGGGGAGATTGAGCGTGGAAACCGCAAACTGACAATTCCGCGGATTCTGACCGTTTATGAAAAGATGAACCTTGAACCTACCTATCTTCTGACCGGAGAAATCCTGACAGACAAGGTTTATGATGAAATTTTTGATGGTTGTCCCAGAGAAAAGGAGCAGGCCCTGGAGGAGGTACTTAGAAGTATTTCACGCCTGTACTGAAGACCGACTGTTTCGAGACAAAGGGGGACCATGATGAGTGGGGAGAAAAATTCGTTTGATAACTTTGAAGAACTGTATACAAACTGTTATTGGCTTGTATACCGATATGTCCGTCATATGATTGAAAAAGATCTGGCGGCAGCAGAGGATGTGACACAGGAGGTGTTTCTGGTTGCATATCAGAAATGGCAGGAGGTGCGCAGACATCCGAATCAGAAAGGTTTTTTGCTGCTGACAGCTAAAAATAAATTGAAAAAATGGTATGAGCAGCAAGGAAAAATACAGACAGAAGGCTCAGGGCAGGAAGAAAAAGCTGCCCGAAGGCCGGATTCCGGTCAGGAAGGATATTATGTACAGGCAGAATGGAACGCCTTTCTGGAGCAGATTTTTTCCATGCAGGAGCTTTTGATCTGGAAGTTTTATTATGAAAACGGATTTTCCTGCGCGGAGATTGGGGAAAAGATTGGAATATCGGAAAGCAACACAAAAGTCAAGCTGTTCCGAATGAGACAAAAATTAAAAAGCTGTATGGAGGAGTAATCTGACAGGCAGGGGTATGAAGAATCCGGGGATGATTTTGGAAGGATAGCTGTTCGCAACGTATGACGGGCAACAAAGAAGGAGGACAGAAACGTGTCTGAAAAGAAGAATTCACTGGAAGAAAAACGTATTCTGCAGAAAAAGCTGCAATGGTATACGCTGGAAGCGGAGGATGGGGAGTTTAACGCGACGGAAGTGGAGGCAATGTTGGAGCGTTTGGATGAGCTGGAATCGCTGCCGGAAAAGGAGGACGGAGCAGATTTTTCGGAGCCCAAAGAAGCTTTAAAGCGATTTTACCAAAAATATGCAGGGGAAAATGTGGAAAATTGAGTAAAAAAAAGAGGGCGGATGTGGAAATCCGGTCTCTTTTGTTTTGACAACGTATAGGCGCTATGTTAAACTTAGGAAAGTAAAAAGTGGGGCAATATACCCGATTTTGAAAAAATATAAGACGGAAAAATGGAACGTTCGCGGAATATTTTGAAATTCTGTACCGAAGACACAGCTGCGGATACCTGACCGATAAGATAAAATCATGAGGTGAGTACCTTGGATAAGTACGAATATAAGCTGCGCCTTGAAGAGATCAAGACGCTGAACAAAAAGGGCCGTTTTCAGGAGTCCGCACAGATCGCGGATACGATCGACTGGAAAAAGGTCCGTAATACCTCCACACTTGGAATTATCAGCGATGTTTATAAGATAAACCGAAGATTTGACGACGCCAGGGAGATCCTGCTTCTGGCAAATGAAAAAAGTCCGCAGAACAGGCGGATTGTCTATGCGTTGTGCGATCTGGCGATCAAGACCGGCCAGGTTGTGGAAGCTGTGGAATATTATAAGCAGTTTGTACAGCTTTCGCCAAACGATAACAGTAAGTATATCCTGTTGTATAAAATTTACGAGGCACAGGATATCAGCCTGGAAGAGCGGATCGCTGTTTTGAAAGAGTACAAAAAACGCGAATATAATGAAAAGTGGGCATATGAGCTGGCATTTTTGTATCACAGGGTCGGACTTGCCACGGAGTGTGTAGAGGAGTGCGATCAGCTGATCCTCTGGTTCGGTGAGGGCAAATATGTGCTCAAGGCGATGGAGTTAAAGCGCCTGTATGTACCGCTTTCGCCTGCACAGCAGCAGCTTTACGACAGTCAGTACGGCGGCAGAAACGCAGTAGAGGAAGAACCGCAGGAAGCGCCTGCACAGGAACAGACTCAGGCAGTCCGGTCTGCTGAAAGCAAAGAAAAAGCAGATCTGGATATCCATGTAAAACCGATGGATATGGGACAATATAATACGATCAATTTACAGGAAGCGCTTGCCGCGAGCATGCGTGACGTGTTTGCGGTTGACAGGGAAGAGGTAAAGACGGCTTCTCCTGAGCAAGAAGAACCTGACCTGATGAAAAATCAGCAGACCGTTTACGCTGCAGAAAATGGAAATGGGGAATATCAGGAAGACATTTCCCGTGTCCTTGAAGAATCTGACCAGTGGGACGCACAGGCAACGGGACAGCTCGATACGGAAGAGACGAAGCTGGCGGCAGATGCAGTGGACGCGGCAGAGTCCGTCAGCGTGCAGCCTACACAAAGCACACCGCAGGTGTATGCTGACGTAGAACCGACATTACCTGTCGCATCGTCCAGCGAGGCATGCGCTTACGTTGCCGAGCCGGTAAACGCGCAGCCTGAGGCACCCATCCTCGCGGCGCAGGCCGCGCCGGAACAGACTCCTGCGGTGACAGATCCTGCGGATGCCGGAATGCAGGAAATCCATCCGGCGGTGGTGGAGACTCCCTGGATGCCGATGGAAACCGACAAAATCGAACACATACAGGGCGTGGAAATACAGGAAAAGGCTGCGGCAGTCCCGGAAAGACAGCCGGAAAGGAAGGCTGTTGTGGGAAACACTAAGATAGAACGCCAGACGACCGGCCAGATGAACATCGAAGAGGTGCTCAAGGAATGGGAACGGCTGAAAAAGGAAAATGAAGAAAAGAGAAAACAGGAAACCAGACAGTGGATGCTCCAGCAGACAGGTTCCCTGTTTGATGATTTTGATGAAAGCTCCAGAAACGGCGTGCTGGAACAGCTGCAGAGAGAAGAATCCCTGCCGGTAGAAGACGAGAAAGCTCCTGCAAATGCTGAAAATCAGGAAGCGCCTGCAGGAGAAAGAGCTGCTGTAGAGACGACTGCAGCAAAAGCACCGCTTGTCGATCCGTCCAGAGAAACCGAGACGGAAGAACTCGAAGAGATCGAGGAAGCGCCGCCGGTGGCGGATGCCGCACAGGGCTACACAGAGCAGAATGCAGAAACAGAAGCGCAGGATGCAGAGCCGGTACAGCATTATGCGAAACAGGCCGCACCGGAAAGGATCGGAGCGCCTGCAACAGAAGAAACCAAAGCACCGCGTCAGGAAGCACCTACAGCGCAGCCGGAGGCCTCCGGCGAAGAAAAGCGACTGCAGGAGCGTGTATCCCAACAGCAGGCAGCCGAGCGTGTGCGCAGCATGACAAAGGCAGAGCGCAAGCTTTTTGCCCAGTTCATCCCGACCAAACGCGCAATGCGCCAGCTGGTCGCAGCGCTGGATGAAATCAGCCTTTCTGCGTACACTGGAAACGTTGTGATTACCGGTATGCCAGGCTCCGGTACACTGAAACTGACAAAATGTATGATCCGCGAAATTCAGGCGTCCGACGGAAACTTCTCCGGCAAGGTTGCCAAAGTGAACGCGGAGCTGATCAATAAAAAAGATGCAAAAGCGCTTGTGGAAAAGGTTGCAAACGGCGCGCTCGTCATTGAGAAAGCCGGAAAGCTTTCCAACGAGGGATGTGAGAAGCTTGCAGACGCATTGAATCAGGAACATACCGGCATCATTGTATTTGTATTGGATGAAAAACGGGCGATCGACCGTTTATATAAGAAAAACGGAAGACTGATGGAAAGCTTTACCGCGCGGTTTGATATCGCGGCGCTGGACAGCGCAACGCTGGTAAAATACGGCTGTCAGTACGCATATACACAGGAGTATTCGATCGACGAGCTCGGCAGGCTCGCCCTGCATACCAGAATCGAGGATATGCAGACCAGTTCGCATGCCGTTACGGTGGGGGAAGTGCGTGACATCGTGGATGAGGCGATTGCTCATGCAAACCGTAAGACGATCGGACACTTTATAGATATTGTGCTTCGGAGACGCTACGATGAAGATGACATGATTATTTTGCGGGAGAAAGACTTTATCTGAGCGTTTCAAATATATCCAAACAGGGGGTTATTATGGCAAAGGCAAAGACAGCGAAAGCAGTAAAAGCGGCGAAAGTGCCGGAAACGGTATACATTTCGGAGGCCGACCAGTATCTGTTTGCTCAGGGGACGCATTACGATATTTACAAAAAGCTGGGCGCACATCAGTCTGTAGAAGACGGGAAGAAAGGAATGAGCTTTGCCGTCTGGGCACCACACGCAGCCAGCGTTTCTGTGATTGGAACGTTTAACAGCTGGAATGAGACTGCAAACCAGATGGAAAAGCTGGGACCCGGCGGAATTTATAAGACGTTTATTCCGGACGTTGGTCTGGGAGAGCTTTACAAATTTCTGATTATCACGCCGGACGGCAGAAAGTTGTACAAGGCAGACCCGTTTGCAAACCAGGGGGAGGTACGTCCGGGAACTGCTTCTGTTACGACAGATATTACCAATTTTAAATGGTCGGACAGCAAGTGGATTGAAGAAAGAAGCGCGCAGGATCCGGAAAAAGCGCCGGTTGCAATTTATGAGTGTCACATCGGTTCCTGGATGAAGCATCCGGAAACGGAGGATGGATTTTATAATTACAGAGAATTTGCGGATCGTATCGTAGAATATCTGAAAAAACTGAAATATACCCACATCGAGCTGATGGGAATCGCAGAGCATCCGTTTGACGGCTCCTGGGGCTATCAGGTAACCGGCTATTATGCACCGACCTCCCGTTATGGAACACCGGAGGATTTTGCATATCTGGTCAATAAGCTGCACCGCAATAAGATCGGTGTCATTTTGGACTGGGTACCTGCCCATTTTCCGAAGGACGCCCACGGTCTGGCAGATTTTGACGGCGAGGCACTGTTTGAATATCCCGATCCCAGAATGGGCGAGCATCCTGAGTGGGGAACAAAAGTATTCAACTATGCCAAGAACGAGGTTAAGGGCTTCCTGATCACAAATGCCCTGTATTGGATTAAGGAATTCCATGTAGACGGACTGCGTGTGGATGCGGTTGCCTCTATGCTGTATCTGGATTATGGCAGAAAAGATGGAGAATGGGTGCAGAACCGTTACGGCGGCAATACAAACCTGGACGCGATCGAATTTTTCAAGCATTTCAATTCCGTAATCCGTGGAACTTATCCGGGTATCATGACGATCGCAGAAGAGTCTACGGCGTGGCCAAACGTGACCGGAAAAATCGGCAGTGACAGCCTTGGATTTACGTTTAAGTGGAATATGGGCTGGATGCACGATTTCTGTGAATATATGAAGCTGGATCCTTATTTTAGGAAGAATGATCATCATGCGCTGACCTTTGCGATGTCTTATAACGATGCGGAGGACTATATTTTACCTCTGTCTCACGATGAGGTCGTACATCTGAAATGCTCGATGGTCAACAAAATGCCCGGCTACAAGGTGGACAAGTACGCAAACCTGCGCGTCGGCTATACTTATATGCTCGGGCATTCCGGCAAAAAGCTTTTGTTCATGGGACAGGAGTTCGGACAGGAGCGCGAATGGAGTGAGGCCCGTGAGCTGGACTGGTTCCTGCTGCAAAATGAGCTGAATCAAGGACTGCAGGATTACGTGGCAGAGCTTTTAAAGCTTTATCGAAAATATCCCTGTATGTATGAGATCGACAACAGCTGGGACGGTTTTGAGTGGATCAATGCGGATGATGCAGATCGCAGCACTTACAGCTTTATTCGTAAAACCAGTGGAGAAAAGACAAAGAGACTGCTTTTTGTATTGAATATGACGCCGGTAGAGCGTAAGGATTACTGCGTTGGGGTACCGGAAAAGAAGAAATATAAGCTGGTGTTAAACAGCGCGGAAAAACGCTTTGGCGGCAGCGGAGAAGAACTGAAAACCGATTATACAGCAACTGCAGAGCCCAGCGACTACAAGCCGTATCGAATCACCTTTGATCTGCCTGCATATGGCGCACTGGTATTTGCATTCTGAGAAATGTGTTGTGCGGGTATTCTGATGTCGCAACCAATAGAATACACGCATTGCAGATATTGTTAGAGAGAGAAAAGGACCAAGGGTTCCAAGGGGAATCCAAGGTCCTTTTTTATTCATGACAATAGAATGCTCGCAGAGCGTGCATTCTATTGTTTCATAGGAAAATGCGTCCTATAAAATAAAAACGCTCCGCGCGGATCGCACTGCAGCGGAATGGAAGGATCTTATGCGCTAAATTACACGTCTCCTGCAGAGACTTTATCAAGTCCGTTCCACTGATTGAGGAGATAACGATAACGTTTCATGGCGGCATTGAGCTGAAAAATGTAGCAGTCGATCAGATCGGGATCGGTCGCGTATTCGAACCCGGCATAGGCATTGTCCAGCTCCCATTTGGCGAGCTGCAGATTGTTTCTCAAGGCTTCTTCTGGCGTTTTTGAGGCAAGCTCAGCGGACGGTCTGCCGCCGATGCGAAAAGAAACTTTCATGTGTGTTCCTCCCGGAAAGATAAAGTGGTAACGTTCGAAATCCCCGGTATTCTGACAGCTTTGGCAGGGGAGTTTGTTACAGTATAGAGAAAAACTGGAAGAAATATACATCCGAACAATGAATATCCGGGCAGGGAGAAAAAATATCTGCGGTTGTTTCCATCGTATGATACGAATATCTGCGTGACAGGCAGGAATATATATAGATCAACGAAGTCCGGGCGGGAGGGCTTATGAAAAAGGGAGCGGAGCTTGCGCTGAATTTTATGCTGCGGCTGGTTTTTGGAATGATCGCCATTTTTCTGATAAACGGATATCTGCAGGAAAAAGGACTGGATGCGTGCGTCGGAATCAATGCGCTGAGTGCGTTGACGTCTGGATTTCTCGGACTACCGGGTGTTGCATTGTTGTACGGCGTGCGGGTGTATTTGATGGGGTAAAAATACATAAAGATTGCATACCAGGTTTGTCAAAACTTCACAAGTAACATTTAAGGTACTATCTTGCGCTGGACAGTACAGAAAATCCGGTCTATACTTTGTCTTACCATCAGGCGGGATCAATGCAGAGGCATCTGATCCCGGTCCATACCGCTGATTAGCGGTTCTTATATTTTCTGAATTCTGTATTCTGTTATTCATGACAATAGAATACTCGCAGAGCGTGTATTCTATTGTTTAGGAAATTACCAGGAGGAATACGAACAATTGAATAGACGGACATTGGCGATTTGCGATCCGGAGGAGGCGTATGCATGCAGGCTGATGGATGCGCTGAGCAGACGGGAGGATTTTCCGTTTGAGGTGTTGGCTTTTACGGGAGCAGAGCGTTTACAGGATTCTCTCGCCCGAAAGCCGGTACAGATTTTGCTGATCGCGCAGGGGCTTTTTCGGGAAGAGATGAAGGACTGGGTACGGCATGTCATTTTGCTGCAGGAGGAAGAAAACAGCCCGGTACAGGAGCTTCCGTGCGTGAGCAAGTACAGCAGTGTGCTCCGGATTGCAAAAAAAGTCACGGAGACGGCGATGCAAACAGAGAAATTGCCATTTTTGCAGACGGTAGGGAAGGCTTGCGTGTACGGATTTTATACGCCGGTAGGACGCAGCCTGCAGACAACGCTTGCGCTGACGATGGGACAGCTTCTGGCGGCAAATAAAAGGGTGCTGTATCTGAATTTTGAGTGCTGTGCAGGGCTGACCGAGATGCTTGGA
The DNA here is from genome assembly GCF_025567525.1 of Gallintestinimicrobium propionicum. Taxonomy (NCBI): domain Bacteria; kingdom Bacillati; phylum Bacillota; class Clostridia; order Lachnospirales; family Lachnospiraceae; genus Gallintestinimicrobium; species Gallintestinimicrobium propionicum. The sequence goes on from NZ_JAOQJY010000018.1 coordinate 35,301, forward strand.
AAACAGGCGGATAACACAGAGTTTGCAAGTTTGCTGTACTATTTGCAGGAGTCTAAGGAGCAGTTTTTAGGCAGACTGTATCAGGCAGCGGAGTGCATCAACGGAATGGATTTCATTCTTCCGGCGTCATGCGGGTACGATCTGTACGGAATTGCCAGAGAGGAATGGCGGCGTCTGCTGGATTTATTGGATGACGGGCAATATGACGTCATTCTATTGGATCTGTCGGATGGGGTGCAGGGATTATTTGATGTCCTGCGGCGTTGTACGAGGATTTACACGATCGTACGGGAGGACGGCTTTGCCGCCGCGAAGCTTGCTCAGTATCGGGAGACGCTGGAACGGACGGATTATTCGGACGTCTGGGAGCGCTCGAAAAAGTTAAAATTGCCATTTTTCTGCCAACTGCCCAAGGACATCGGAAATCTGTTGACCGGGGAGCTGGCGGAATATACGAAGAAAGTGTTGGATGCAGATGAGCAGGGCGGTGTATGAACAGTTCCGCGTGCAGGTGAAGCAGGAAATTCTGCAGAAGCTGGACTGCGGACAGGATTTTTCGGACGGGCAGGTACGACGGCTGATAGATGAAAGGCTCTGCAAAAGCGACTGCATCGGCAGGCTGGACGTGGCAGAGCGAAGAAAGCTTGGCAGAGAGCTGTTTGCGGCAATTCGCGGTTTCGATGTACTGCAGGAGCTTCTGGAGGACAAGCGGATTACAGAGATCATGGTCAATGGACCGGATCGGATTTTTATCGAAAAGGACGGCAGGCTTACGCAGTGGCAGGGACGGTTCGAAAGTCCTGCACGGCTGCTGGATGTGATTCAGCAGATTGCGGCGGGCTGCAACCGGGTTGTCAATGAAGCGTCTCCGATTCTGGATGCAAGGCTTTCCGATGGTTCACGGGTAAACGTCGTGCTTTCTCCGATTGCGTTAAACGGTCCTGCGATGACAATCCGGCGGTTTCCGGAAGAGGGAATGACGCTGGACAGGCTGGTGGCGCTTGGGTCGATTACAGAAGAATGCAAAAGCTTTCTCGAACTGTTGGTAAAGTGCCGGTACAACATTTTTATCAGCGGGGGTACGGGGAGCGGAAAGACGACGTTTTTAAATGCGCTGTCGCAGGCGATTCCGCCGGAGGAACGAATCGTGACGATCGAGGACAGCGCGGAGCTGCAGTTAAAATATGCGCAAAATCTGGTTTCCCTCGAAACCAGAAACGCCAACATGGAGGGATGCAAAACGATTTCCGTGCGGGATCTGATCCGCAGCAGTTTAAGAATGCGGCCGGATCGGATTATCGTCGGGGAAGTTCGCGGTGCAGAGATCTGTGAGCTGCTGACCGCCTACAATTCCGGGCACGCCGGGAGTATGTCAACCGGGCACGGAAACACAGCACGGGACATGCTGCTTCGGATGGAGACCATGCTCCTGATGGGAATGGACATTCCATTGTCTGCCATACGAAGACAGATCGCATCGGGAATTGATATTTTAGTGCATCTTGGAAGGATGCGGGACAAAACCAGAAAGGTACTGGAAATCGCAGAAATTACAGGATTTTCGGAAGGGGAGATTACGACCAGGACGCTGTATGCCTTTGAAGAGGACGAAAACAGTACGCGGGAAAAGGTCAGCGGTAAACTGGAAAAGAAAGGAGAACTTTATCATGTGGAAAAGCTGGAAGCGGCGGGCTTTGGCCGAAAATAAAACAGACTATTCCAAATACCGGTTTTCCTGGCAGGAATATTTGCTCTGCTTTTTCAAAGCATTTTTTGCAACAGGCGCTTTTACAGGGATGTTCTACCGGTCATGGCTTGGAATGCTGGCGTTTCCGGCAGTATGGAAGGTTTTATACGGACGCGACAAAAAGAACAGAATTCAAAAAAGAAAGGAAAGACTCTCTCTGCAATTTAAGGATACTATCCTGATGGTAACGGCAGGTATCCAGGCAGGGAGCTCCATAGAAAATGCATTCCTGGATGTGGAACGCGAAATCGGCGTCCTTTACGGACAAAATAGCGAGATGGGACAGGAGCTTGCACTGATTCGCAAGGGACTGACAAACCGGGTGGCGCTGGAGCAGATGCTTCTGGATTTTGGCAGGCGCAGCGGCATCGAAGAAATCCGGGATTTTACAGAGGTGTTTGCAACAGCGCGGCATCTGGGCGGCAACTTAAAGGAGATGATTCAGAGAACGGCAGACCTGACGGGACAGCGGATGGAAACGCAGCGGGATATTGCGACGATGCTGGCATCGAGAAAATATGAGCAGAAGGTGATGATGCTGATTCCGTTTTTACTCTACGGCTATATGCAGGTGTCGTCGAAGGGATTCTTTGACGGACTGTACCATAACCCGGCAGGAATCGCGATTATGACGGTCTGCCTCGGGCTGTATCTGGCGTCGTGCGTGCTGGCGGAGAAGATTATGGATATTCGGGCGTGATAGAGGACATGTGGAAACAGAAAAAAGGAAAAAAGGTTGGACTGTTTCATTCGTGTGCGCTGCGGCTGGTAGTGTTGCAGAAAAAAATGGAACGAAACCGAGGCGGCAGGAAAACGGGAAACAGGCAGGGACAGGAAATTTTATGCCGGATCTGGGGACGGGAAACAGGCGCTCTCAAATATCGGGAATTTCAGGTTCAAAAAACAGAGCGCCTGCTGGCGATCCTGTCCGCCGGACTGGCGATGGCACTGCTTTGTCAGATTTTTTTGACGACAGGAGGTTTAGAGCCATTGACAGAACTGCTTCGCCCGGACAGCGGGGAAGGAGACCGGACGTATGTACTGGATGCTGAGGTCGGAGACGAAAAGCTGCGGAAGATTTCGGTATCGGTGCCGGAGCAGGAGCTGTCAGAAGAAGAGGCATCAGCGCTTCTGGATCAGGCACAGGTAGAGCTGGAGCGCTGGGTAGCGGCAATTCCAAACCCGGACAGCGTGGAAGACGATCTGGACTTGCCGGAGAGATTCTGCGGCGGGCTGGTGACGGGAAGCTGGCAGAGTGACTGCTATGACCTGATGGATGCTTCCGGACAGATTCGGAAACAGTGGGTGGAGGAAGGCGGAGAGCTGGTAGTGCTGAGCGTCCGACTGCAGTGTGTTGAGCAGGAGCGGGAATGCTCCTTTGCAGTGCGGATTGTGCCAAAGGGAGACAGTCTGGCAGATCGACTGATGCGCGAAACAGGACGGCAGCTGGAAGCAGAGCGCAGTCTGCAGCAAGCGTCGGCAGCGCTGCCGGAAACACTGGAAGAGCAGCCTGTAAAATGGCGGCTGCATCAGGAACCATATGGGCTGTGGATTTTATGTCTGACGATAGCAGGGGCAGGTTTGATTTCGTTTGCATATGATCACGATTTGGAAAAAGAAGGAGAAGCGAGGCAGGAAGAGCTCGCATTGGCCTATTCGTCCTTTTTAGCGCGGTTGACGCTGCTTGCGCAGACTGGAATGCCGATCCGACAGATTTTTGCGAGACTTTCCAAAGAAAAGAATGGTGTTGTTTACGAAGAGGTGCGCCGGACATTTCGGGAAATGGAAAGCGGAATGACGCAGACCGAAGCGCTGGAACGTTTTGGAAAACGCACCCGTCTGCCGCAATATAAAAAGTGCGCGGCATTGCTGGCCCAGAACATCCGCAGGGGAACAGGCGAACTGATCACTGCACTCGGACAAGAGGCAGAGAATGCGTTCGAGGAACAGAAAGCTGCCGCGCGGAGAAAAGCAGAGGAAGCACAGACAAAATTGTTATTTCCGATGCTGCTGATGCTGAGTGTGGTGATGATTCTGATTTTGGTACCGGCGTGGCTTTCCTTCGGAGGACTGTGACGGTGCCTGGGAAACGTTGCATCGAACGTGCAGTAAGAAACGATAAATGATAGGAAGACGAGGAGGAACAAATATGCTGATGTATTGGAAAAACCGTGCAGTGAATGGAGTATGGAAGCTGCAGAGAAGAGTGTATGAGGTGCTCAGAAATGAAGATGGAGTCGGAACTGTGGAAGTCGTGTTATTGATTTTAGTCGCAACTGGACTTGTGCTGATTTTCAAAGACAGAATTACCGAGCTTGTGACGAATATTTTTGGCAAAATCACGTCCCAGGCAGGGAAGATATGAGGCAGAAAGCAGAAAAGTACGCAGACGTGTATCGTGCTGTATCCTGTGCAGATAAGCCCTGGAGCGAGAGAAAGCAGAGTACGCCTGGCTATATGACGGTATATCTTGCACTTGTTATGGGCATTTTGCTTTCGCTGATTCTGGCCGTCCTGACGGCGGTCAGAATCTCCACGATTCGAATGTATATAGAGTGCTGTGCGGATATGGCGTTGGATTCTGCGCTGGCGGAATATCATCGGGAAATGTTGGATCAGTATGACCTGTTTTTTATCGATACGGCGTATCAGACCGGCGATCCATCCTATCATCGGACGGAAGAACATATTTTCCGTTATATGGAGCGGAATCTGCGTCCACAGGAGGAATTTCCAACAGCAGGGGCAAAAGACCTGCTGGGGCTTTCGACAGAAGCTGTGGAGCTTTTGCAGGCGGGCGTTGCAACTGACGATGGCGGGACGGTGCTGCAGTATCATATCGTCCAGTATATGAAGGATATTTCCGGGCTTTCTTTGGCGGAAACGTTGCTGGAGCAGGGAAACCAGCTGGAAGATTTGCAGGGACGCGATCTGGAAGCAGAGTGGGATGCTGCCGAGGAATCGCTGAAAGAAGAGATTTTTCGCCGGAAAAAGCTTCAGGATAAAGACTGGGATGGAGAAATTCCGGAAACACCGTCGGATGCGGTGCGGGCGACGCGCAGCGAGGGAATTCTGGGAGCAGCGGCGCAGGGAATGCAGCTTTCCAGTGCGTGTCTTTCCGGGGCGGGCAGACCGTCTGTGCGGCATTTAAACAGTGGAACCGGTTTGTCGGATGGAAAGGAAGCTGTGAACAGCCTGGTCGATCAGGGGCTTTTGTATGCTTATATCCTGAAAAAATGCGGCAGCTTCGGGCAGGAGAAAGAAAACAGTGCGCTCGCTTACGAGGTGGAATATATTTTGCAGCAGCAGACGCAGGATCGGGAAAATCTGAAAAAGACGCTGCAGGAGATTTTGTTGCTTCGGGAAGCTGTGAACGCAGCCTTTCTATTTGGAAGCAGCTTAAAAGCGGAGGCGGAAACCGCAGCGGGCGTTATTGCCATACTGCTTGGCTTGCCTGAGATAAAAGACTTTGCAGCGACCGTGATTTTATTTGCCTGGGCATACGCGGAAAGTGTCAAGGATGTCCGAATTTTGCTGCGGGGGGATAAGATTCCGCTTGTCAAAAGCGAGGAAAGCTGGAATACGCCGTTTTCTCAGCTGCTGACCTACAGAAGCCATCTGGATTCCTATCGTTCGTCTGCGGACGGGATGAGCTATCAGGATTATCTCGGCGCGCTGCTGGTATGTCATGGTGCAAAAAAGGCGATTGCAGGACTGATGGATGTGATGGAGAGCGATATCCGGCAGACACCGGGAAACAGCAATTTTCGGCTGGATGGGCTGATCGACGGGATGCAGGCATGTATCCGGGTAGTCAGCGGCTATACCGGAAGCTATGAAATCACAAGGCGGTACGAGTATGAATAAGCGATTAAGAGGGGAGGGTCGGGCCGGATGCCTTTTTGGAGAAACCTATTATCGAATGCGCTGCTGTTTTCTCTCCAGGACAGCAGTATAAAATACGGACAACATGCTCTCAATTCCCGGAAGCCCAAAGACCGAATTGCCGGATGGATACGCAGGTGGATCTGTCCGGGGCGAAAAAAGGCATCTCGCCGGGCGCTTCCGGCTGGCATGACGGTGGAGGCAGCAGTTGTACTGCCGGTTTTCCTGTTTGCAGTTGCCAATCTTTTATCGCTGTTTCTGGTATTTTGGACGTATTCCTCAAAAGAAGCGCAGCTGCATCAGACGGCCCGTCAGCTTGCGCTGTATGCCTATGGGCAGGAGGATGGAGAACCGGATGTACGGCTGATGCGGCTGACGCCGGTCTCTGCGCCATTTGGGAAAGCCGCTTTTCGGAGCAGCTATGTCGTAAACGGGTGCGTGATGCACAAATGGATTGGCTACAGCGGGGACGGGACGGGAGAAGACTGGGAACGGCAGGAAGAAGAGCTGGTTTATATTACAAAATCAGGAGAAGCCTATCACCGGGAACGGAGCTGTCTCTATTTGAATCCGTCCATCCGCCTTGCAGACCGGGAGGAAATAACAGCAGATTATACACCATGCAGCGTATGTGTTGGCAGGGGACGGTTAGAAAATCGGCTGATTTATGTGACGGACGGAGGAAGCAGATATCATAATACAGTAAGCTGCAGCGGGCTCAGACGGACGATTGAAAGCGTCACGCTGATGCAGGCGCTGGAGATGGGCAGACATGCCTGTCCACGGTGCGGATGACAGAGAGAAAAATATGGAAACAGGATTGGCGGTTTTATTTGGAGTGTGTTGTTCGGTAACGGACTGCAAAAGGCGGAAGATTACATTGTCGGTGCTTTTGGCTGGCGCGGTCGCAGGATGTATTCTGTCCGGGATTCGTATCTGGCAGGGAACGGAGAGTGTTTGGGAAATGCTTGCAGCAATTCTTCCGGCGGTATGTCTGGAAAGCGTTGTAATCCTGACTGCCGGAAAGGTCGGGAGCGGAGACGCGGGAATGCTGCTGGTATTCGGGTTGTTGCTGGGGTGGAAAGCATGCGTTTCAATTTTGTGCATGGGCTGTCTGCTGATTGGTGTTGTAGCTGGCTGCGGGATGGGGATCGGTGTGCTTCATCAGAACAGTAGGCTGCCGTTTGCCCCGTTTTTGTTTGCTGCGACGGTGATTACGCAGCTGTTGCAGACGTAAAGATGAGAAAATTATGGAAAAAAACCAATATCAGAAAAAAAAAGAAGCAGACGGTTATGTGGTCGTAGAAGCGGCGGTGCTTCTTCCGCTTGCCTCGATTTTCATTGTGCTTTTGATCGGACTTTGCAGTTATCTGTATCAGGGCTGTTTTCTGATGCAGGCGGCATATACAGCGGCTTTTCGGAGTGCGGCACAGGAACGCCCGGACGCCGGTTATGCGGATGGGCAGTTAAATCAGCTGTTGGAGGGGGAGGTTCTGTCTTTTGGAAAAGAAGAAAGGCAGATCAAAGCCGGAATGCTTCGGGTTGAAGTGACTTTGGAACGGGAAACGCCGCTTGCACGGTTGGCGGCTGTTGGCGACAGAGGACGGCTGAAGGTAAAGCAGACTGCGTATGTCAGGAATGCGGCGGCTTATATCAGAGGAATCAGAAGAGGAAAGGAACTGGGGGATGAATAAGCAGATAGAGCGAAAAAGTGGACAGGATCGGATTGCGGAAAAAGTGATCTATAAACGGGAATTGAACCATAGCTATATGGTATTACCCTGCCAGGACAAGGATATGGCGGAGCGGTATGATTACCGGATTATGCAGCACAATCGAATTGGAAGGCTGCTTCCGTGCAGCCTGCGGTATCTGGATGGGGAAGAGCTTTTATACTATGACATTACTTCCCGCCAGCCGCTTGCACGGCTGTATGAAAGCCGGAGAATGAAGGCGGCAGACCTGGAACGGATTATCCGGGATACAGCAGCGGTACAGGCACAGCTGGGGGAGTACATGTTGGATGAGTCTGGGGTTCTTCTGGAGGAAGAGGTAATTTTTGCAGATGTGGAGACAGGGGAGCTTTATTTTGCTTTTTATCCAGGCGGACTACAGACTGGAAAACAGTATACGGAGTTGGCGGATTTCTTTCTGGAGCATATCGATCATGGACAGGAGCAGGCAGTAAACCTTGCGTATGAATTCTATAAGCTTTCCAAGGCGGATTACTTTGTGCTGTCCTCTTTCCTGCCGTTTCTGGAGAAAGAGATGGAGGCTTCGAAGCAGACCGGGCGGGGAAAGGAGCACGGTTGGTGCGTGTCAGGGGCGTACACGGAAAGCGGTGGACGAAACGGCGGAGAGGGAGATTCGGGAGATTGGAGCTGCAGGAGTACTGTTGGGGCGCGCATAACGCTGCCGGATGGCGAATGGCCTGTAGAGCTGCGAAAAAGTGAAAGTACGTCAGAGTCGGGAACTGTAGGGCAGCGAGGTGCTTTGACAGGCGTTTCTTATCAAGACGCTGAATACGCCTCAGATATCATGACAGAGGGGGATGAACAGAAAGCAGCGCACAAGCCCTGGTGGAAGCGGTTGTTTTCAGGATTTCGGAAGAGCAAGTCTGTCGGGGAGGAATGCGAGGAAGTGTCGGTCAGCAGGATGGATCAGATGGTATGGGACAGCTATGAGCAGCAGCTGTATGAAAATGGCAGTCAGGAGACGGTCTATTTTGCCGATCTGGACAGCATGACAGAGCAGTACGATGGGCTGTACTGCCTGAATGCGCAGGGGAAAGAGCAGCGTCTTGTGCTAAAGGGACTTCCGCTTACGATCGGAAAGCTGAAAGGAAGAGTTTCCGTCGTGCTGTCAGACCGATCGGTCAGCAGAATCCATGCACGGCTGGAGGGATACGGAGGAAGAATCAGCGTGCGCGACCTGAATTCCAGAAATGGAACGAGCGTCAATGGACATAAGCTTTCTCCGAACGAAAGCGTGCAGTTACAGGAGGGGGATATGGTATGCTTTGGAAGAGAGCGCTTTCGGTATGAAAGAGTGCAGGAACAGCGTTGACACCAGGACAGGTAAGTGATACCCTCATTTCAGGAGGAAAACGGCTATGGCATACCGGGAAACGATGGAAAACAACGGGATGGAAGCTGGTAGAGCAAAGAACCAAATCCCTTATTGTACAGTGGTGCTGGTAGCGTTGAATGTCATTCTTTTTCTGATCGGACTGATCCTGCCCAAAGCAGGAGAATGGATGGAATCGGAGGGCTGCTTCAGCGTGGTGTATCTTCTCTATGAGCACAGCGGGTTTTATCGACTGATTACGGCTGCATTTCTGCATGCCGACGTCGAGCATCTGCTCAACAACATGCTGCTGCTCTACTGCTGCGGCGATGTGGTGGAAAGATGCCTTGGAAAGGTGCGCTTTCTGATCCTGTATTTTGGCTCTGCGATTTTCGGAAATCTGCTTTCTGCGGCATATGAGCTTTCAACTGGAAGCTTTTATGAATCGATCGGAGCCAGCGGAGCGGTTTTCGGGCTGACGGGTGCGTTGCTTTTTCTGGTAATTGTCAAAAAAGGAGCGGCTGCGGGAATTTCCCTGAAAAGAGCGGTATTCGCCGTTGTCCTGTCTCTGTATGCAGGGTTTGGCAGTGCGTATGTGAACAATGCGGCGCATGTAGGCGGACTGTTGAGCGGTTTTCTTCTTGGATTTTTATTAAGCATTATACCGCCGGTATTTAGAAAGAAGGGATTTTCACATGAAAAAAGATGATTGTATTTTCTGTAAAATTGCAAACGGAGAGATTCCGTCCAATACGTTGTATGAAGACGACAGCTTCCGCGTGATCCTGGATCTTGGACCTGCGACAAAGGGACATGCCCTCGTGATGCCGAAGGAGCATTTTGGAAATCTTTATGAGCTGCCGGATGACTGGTGTCAGAAAGCATTTTCCCTGGCGAAAAAGATGGCAGGCCAGATGACGGAGAAGCTGCACTGCGATGGCTTTAACCTCGTTCAGAATAATGGTGCGACAGCAGGACAGACTGTTCCTCATTTCCATATCCACCTGATTCCCAGATATGAAAATGACGGACAGACGATCAACTGGAAGCAGACCAGCCCGACCGCAGAAGAGCTGGCAGCTGTAAAAGAAGAAATTCTTGGATAAGACAGACGCACGTTCATCCTCGCAAATATCAGGAAAAAGCGCTGTGCATTTGATGTATCCGGAGTCTGGAAACTGCCGTTCCTAAAAGGAAAGGCTGTTTCCTGCCGAATCGTTCATTTGCACAGCGCTTTTTATTCATGTTCAGTCCGTTATCTCGTTTAAAATTTCAAGAATAGAAGGAATTGCATTGGTCTGGCGGCTTTTTTCCATCGCGTCAATATAGGTCTGTCTGGAGCAGTACAGTGCATGCACTTTTTCTATCAGAAGACCGGGTGACAGGTAGTCTTCGTCGATCACCATGGAGAAGCCCTGTGCCTCAAAGGAGCGTGCGTTTAAAATCTGGTCGCCGCGGCTTGCACCTGCAGAAAGCGGAATCAGCAGGTTGGGCTTTTTGAGGGCGAGCAGCTCACAGATTGCATTTGCACCTGCGCGGGAAACGACGATGTCCGCCATGGCGAAGATGTCCTTTAAATCGTCTTTTACATATTCGAACTGCTTGTAGCCGGGTGTTTTTAATAACAGGTTGTCAATTTTATCCTTACCGCAGATGTGCACGATCTGAAAATCATCCAGAAGCTTTGGAAGCGCTTCGCGGACGGACTGATTGATGACCGCAGAGCCAAGGGAGCCGCCGATGATCATCAGAACCGGCTTGTCGGAATGAAAACCGCAGAGCTTCCTTGCTGCTTCTTTATTTCCGTGCAGCAGTTCTTCTCGGATCGGGGAGCCGGTCAGGATACTCTTTTCAGCCGGAAGCGATTTTAAGGTTTCCGGGAAGTTGCAGCAGACCTTTCGGGCAACCGGGATACAGAGCTTGTTGGCAAGTCCGGGTGTCATATCGGATTCATGGATAACGCATGGAATTTTCAGGGAAGCGGCAGCGCGCACAACCGGGACAGATACGAATCCGCCTTTGGAAAAAACAACGTCCGGCTGTAGCTCTTTTAAAATTTTACGGGCTTCGGAAAATCCCTTGAGTACGCGGAACGGATCTGAGAAGTTTTTCAGGTCAAAATACCGCCGGAATTTGCCGGTAGCGATGCCGTAATAAGGAATGTGGTAATCTGCCATCAGGCGTTTTTCCATTCCGTCATAGGAACCGATATAAAATACCTCGTAGCCGGCTTTTTCGAGCTCGGGAAGAAGGGCAATATTCGGGGTAATATGACCGGCTGTTCCGCCACCGGTAAGTACGATTTTTTTACTCATGATGGGATCTCCTCAAAATTACTTTCTGTCGTAAAAATTACTGCGCCTGCACGATTTCTTCCAGCGCGCGGGCGAGCTGATCAGGACATGACGTGGGCTTGAAGCCGCATTTAATGCCCTTTAAACGTGCGATTGCGTCCTCGGCTTTCATGCCGACTACCAGGCTGGAAATGCCTTTTAAGTTGCCGTTGCAGCCGCCGGTAAAAGCGACAGATTTGATTGTATGCTGATCCGGTTCCATCTCGATATCGATCAGGGTAGAGCAGGTACCTTTTGTCTTGTAGGTCATAGAATCCTCCTTGTTTTGCCGTCGAAAATTCGATTTTCTTGTTCCGATAGGGATTATAGCAGTTTTCCTGTGAAAAAGAAAGGCGGAAATTGGAAATCGATTGTGCGCCTGCGAGGATTGCAGCCGGGAATCCAGGGGCCTTATACTAAAGAAAAAGCGGAACCTGCGCGGCATCAGGACGCAGGAAAGCAGGATGGAGGAAAGCATGACAAGATATCTTTTGATGGGAACAGCAGCGGCGCTTTTGTTTTTTAGTATTTTATGCAGATTTTTTCCGGGTATGCGGCTGAAACGGCTGCTTGGGGAAACGGCGAATCTTTCTGTTTCACCGAATACAATTTTACGGCAATGCGTGTTGAAATACAGCAGCCTGTGCGAATTAAACGGCGGCAGGATGAATACATCGGTTTATGTGGAAAAATTTCTGCGACAGTTGAAATTCGGACGGTTCAGCCTGCGGTTCTGGGACAGACTTGGCGGGCAGCTTTTGCTTCTGTCTGTTTTTGCAGACGGAATCGGAGCCTGCATGGGGCTGATGGGCGGACAGACGCTTGGGAATGTGATCTGGTTTTATCTGCAGGCGTTTTTGAGTCTGTATCTGTATTTTGCGGTGATTGGGATGATCGATACGGCGTCGACGGCAGAGGAACTGAAAATCACGCTGGCGGATTTTCTGGAAAACCGTATGTCGGAGCGGCTGGCGCAGGTAAAGCGGGATAACGACTATCTGGATGAGCAGGAGCGAGAGGTGCGTAGAGAGGTCGAGAGCGTGGGGCAAACCGCTGCTGTCCGCAGAATGCAGGAGCCCAGGGCAGCTGAGTCCGAGTTGACAGAGCTTTTGCGGGAGTTTCTGGCTTGAAGTGCTGTGCGTTTTTTGCTACTCTTATAGGAAAACAGCAGACGGCGCGAATACGCCGGATGAAAAAGAACCCAGGCGGTCGAAGGAACGAGCCGCAGAAATGAGAGGAACACATGAAGATTGTAGTATTAGACAGAAGCAGTGTCGGTGAGGATGTCTCCGTCGAAGCGATAAAGCAGTTTGGGGAGGTGGATTTTTACAATAGCACGCCGGATGAGCTGGTGGCGGAACGGATCGCGGACGCAAATATCGTTGTGGCAAACAAAAGTCCGATGAATGAATCCACAATGAAGGATGCAAAGCAGGTGAAGATGATCTGTCAGCTTTCCACCGGCTATGATAACGTAGATATTGAATATTGTAAAAACAGAGGTATCCATGTAGCAAACGCGCGGAATTATTCGACGGCTGCAGTTGCGCAGCATACAGTTGCCCTGGCGCTCTCTGTGCTGGAAAACCTGCCGTATTATGACAATTACGTAAAATCCGGCGCGTATGCATCACAGCCCCGGTTTGCTCATTTTAAACCCTGGTATGAGCTGGAGGGAAAGACCTGGGGCATCGCCGGAATGGGAAATATCGGGAGACGGGTTGCGAAGGCGGCAGAAGCCCTGGGCTGCAAGGTTATTTTTTTTGCAACCTCAGGACACAGCGATTGCAGGGACTATGAACGGGTGGATTGGGATACCCTGCTGGCACAGTCAGATATTTTGTCTCTGCACTGTCCGCTGAGCGACAGAACGTTTCACCTGATGAATGCGGACGCCTTTTCCAAAATGAAAAAGAGCGCAGTGTTGATCAATGTGGCGCGCGGTGCGGTTGTGGATACGGATGCGCTGTATGAGGCGTTGGTAAACGGAGAGATCAGAGGAGCGGGCACGGATGTGTTCGAAAAGGAGCCGATCCTTGCAGATAACCCCCTGGCGACGCTGAAAGAAACCGGAAAGCTGCAGCTGACGCCGCATATGGCCTGGGCGAGCATCGAAGCGCGGGAACGCTGCGTGGAGGAGACCTGTAAAAATATCGCAGCATTTATCAGCGGAGAGGGACGCAACCTGGTTGTGTAAATTTTTTACAACACTTTGCCCCTGCCATTCGTTTTCCTAATGAAAGCAGAATTACAAAGCTGCTCCTGTACAGGATGCCGGAAGACGTTCCGGTTAAGGGACGGAATAAGTCCATAATTGTAGTATCTATTAAAATCCTGGACACAGCCGCTTTCCGGCGCTGTCAGATGCGGCAGCAGGGAAGCGGCTGTGAAAATTTTATTACTGTTTTACTTTTTCAATGGAAATAATTTCACCGGTAAAGCTTTCGATTTCGGATAAAATACCGGTATAAGTGACGGTCACGCGGTCGCCGGATTTGATCTGGTCGAGCCCGTCCGGTCGCTTATCGGAATCATAGGAAAATGCGTGGGGTGTCCCGTCATCGGAAACGACGACGAACATAAAGTCCTTCATTTCCTGAATTTTGCCGGTTACGGTGGATGTTTTGCCGGACATCAGACCGTCCTGTGTTTCGGCGGCAGTTCCGTTGGCTGTGCTGTTTCCATTGGAGTTGGAGCCGGACGCCGTTTCGGAAGGAGCGTTTCCGATAAGATCGGTGGCACTGCTCTCCGGCGTGATGGAGTCGGTCTGTCCGTTCATCGAAGTTTCTTCGGAAAAATCAGATTCCGAAGCGATCTGGGTCTGCGGCGGAACGGTTTCGGTCGCAGTGTTTTTGCCGCATGCCGCAGCGAACAGCAAAATCGTGGTTAAAAGAATAGGACCTGCAAAAGAAAGTTTTTTCATAATTTCCCTCATTTCTGCGCACATTTTTTGCGCATGTCGAGTTTGTGTCAAGTGCGCACAGACACAAAGCTCGCGATTGAAAAATTTTCTTTTTCAATCTTTATACCTCTGTTTTTTTATTATGTGCAGAAAAAAATGAGATATGCGGTATGATTAAAAAAAGGGCTTTTGGGGGTTGGGCTTGAAAAAGCGGGAAGCTTTTGTTACGATGGGAGCAGAAAAAACGTCGGAGAGAGGGGACGACATGACAGCGCTGGAATTTATTCACAAACATCAGAACGACGAGGATAACGGGGAATGTCTGATTCTGCCGGACGGCAGTGTGGAAGAGCCGTTGCCTTCGCATATTGGCAGGCTGGTTGAACTGACCGGGATGGATGCCGGCGCTTTGCACGGCAGAATGGAAAAAAATATGGAGCCGCTGTTCTGGCTGGTGGAATACACTGGCTGCATGTCCGTGTGGCAGACGCGGGTAGTAGCGCCGACAGTGCCGACGGGGCAGCAGCAGGCTGCGCTTGAAGAGCTCCATGACGCTGCATTTCTGGCGCCGAAGTATCTGATGCAGACGCCGGGACAGGAATATGTGGAGAGCGTGCACCAGGCGAAGGAGGAGCTTGGGGGTAGATAAAAACAGCCGCTGCTGCCGGAAAACCGATGCAGAGCGGCTGAATCTATAGGATGGGTCTGGAGCCTTACAGTGCTTCAAACATATCGGAAAGTCTTTTTGCGGATGCCGCGAGGTCGCAGAGCCCTTTTTGGGTCGTTTCCGGTGTAAATGCTTCGAGGTAGCTGCTCGCCTCCAGTGTAAAGTAACCGGAGTAGTTGATGTCCTTGAGCGCCTTTACGACAGCGTCGAAGTCGATGGACATGGAAAACGGAATCTGATGGGAATCGTGCCAGCAGTCGTTATCGTGGATATGCAGCGCCTGCAGACGGTTTCCGAGTGCGCGGATCATGTTGGCTGCACCTTCTCCGGAACCGCGCATTTCTGCATGTCCGATATCCAGGCAGGCAACGAAAAAGTCGTCGTTTACGACGTCGAGGTGCTCGTTAAAGCTTGCAGAGGTCGCACATGCCGCGAAAGAGGACTGATCCTTTTCCGTGTCCCAGCCCCACATATTTTCGGTTGCGATCTTAACGCCGCATTCTTTTGCAAACGGCAGCAGATCAAAGTACATTTCCGCGTTTTCCTGGGCGGACAGGTAGTTGTCCGGATGGATGATGCAGATTTTGCCGCCTGCCTCTGCGGTGCATTCCAGCGCGCGTTTTAAGTAAGGGATGATCGGTCCGCGGGACGGGAACGGTGCGTGCGACTGATTGCAGAGGATGCCGTTGTCGAGACCGATCTGTCTTAATCTACGCGCGAAGGCGAGATAATTGTCGGAAGCGAGCGGATTGTCATTGGGTAAAAAGCATCCGGCGCTCCAATCATATTTGCACATGTCGAACATGGAAAAATCCCATGCGTCAAAGCCTGCTTTGGCGGTATATTCTACAGCCTTTTCTTCGCCGACCAGTGCTGCAGCCGAGGCGATTTCTGTCGATATTTTCATAAGTCCCTCCCGTTTGTAACGCACGCGAAAAAAGGATGGCGTGCGGTAATATGGAGCCGAGGCACGGCTCGTGTCTACGCACAGTATAGCATAGCAGAGGGGGGAAAAACAGAGGAAGTTTGCGAATTGAGAAAGAGTTTGAAAAAATGAGGTGTGGCTTTTGATGCCACACCTCAGAATTTTTGTAAACCTTGGTAAATACCGGATTTTTCATTAACCGAAGTATCTCTTTAACAGACCCTCAAATGCTTTTCCGTGTCTTGCTTCGTCACGGGCCATCTCATGAACGGTATCATGGATTGCATCCAGGTTCAGAGCCTTTGCTCTCTTTGCCAGGTCGGTCTTACCAGCGGTAGCGCCGTTCTCAGCTTCTACTCTCATCTCCAGATTCTTCTTGGTGGAGTCGGTAACAACTTCGCCTAACAGCTCTGCAAATTTTGCAGCGTGCTCAGCTTCTTCGAAAGCTGCCTTTTCCCAGTACAGACCGATTTCGGGATAGCCTTCTCTGTGTGCAACTCTTGCCATAGCCAGGTACATACCAACTTCAGAGCACTCGCCCTCGAAGTTTGCTCTCAGGTCAGCGATGATATCTTCCGGAGCGCCCTGTGCAACGCCTACAACGTGCTCAGCAGCCCAGTTCATTTCGCCGGACTGAGCGACGAATTTGGAAGCGGGAGCATGGCAGATAGGACATTCTTCCGGAGCCTTTTCACCTTCATAAACATAACCACATACAGAACATACGAATTTCATAATTTTAATCCCCTTTCTTATTCATGACAATGGGTTTCATTGTCTGATTTGTTGTGAAAAATTAACTGTGCTGTTTGTTTAAACAGCAGTGGCGGATCCCCTGAAAATACACTGCATGTCCGTCGATCCGGTTTCCATCCACGGATGTCCCGTGAAGAGAATCGAAGGAATCCGGAAATTCGGTGTGCAGGTCGAGAACGCTGCCGCATTCCGAGCAGATAAAGTGATAATGACGGCTGGTATCGGCATCGAAGTGATCCACACCGTCCCCAAGCCGAAGCCTTGCGATCTCACCGAGGTCAGCAAGCAGCGTCAGGTTCCGGTAGACAGTTCCAAGACTGATGTTTGGAAAGTCTGCACGGAGAGAGTGATATACCACATCTGCGGTCGGATGATCTTTGCGTGTCATAAGGAAGCTCTTGATTGCTTCCCGCTGACGGCTGTACTTCAAAGCCGGCATTGCTTCATCTCCTATCCGATAACGATAATTGTTATTATTATCATGGCTTTATTATAGGTCGCCGATCCGGAAATGTCAACACCATTTTTTAGATTTATACATTTTTTAGAAATATATTCTTTCTATTTTATAAAAAGAAAAAAAGGATGTGGTATACTGAAAACAGTAATGCAGTGCAGTCGGGAAATGCAGACTGTCTGCAGCAAAAGACAGGGAGTTGTCAGATCATGAAATTTAAGACAAAGCTTGCAATCACATTTTTGACGATCATCCTGCTTCCGGTTTTATTGTCCCTGTGCGCGTTTCTGGGTATTGGGACGGTCATGATGCGGTCGGGAGGCCAGACGACCTACGGCGAAGGTATGCGGGCGTACAGTATGATGTCGGAATCGATCGATGCGTTCAGTCAGGCGACGGATGAGCTGTTCGATACGATTCAGGAGCAGGCGCGGGAAAATACGCACCGGCTGGAGGACAAGGCGTATCTGGATAAATTAAATGAAGAAGCGACGGATAAATCTTCCTATATTATCATCCGAAAAGGGGATCAGATTTACTATGCCGGAAATGCAGCTGCCGCGCAGCAGATTTTTTCCAGGTTGCCGGCGTATGGGCTGGAGAGCGAGGAAACGGATTCCGCATATTACTTTAATGATATGCGCAAGCTGGTAAAACAGATTGATTTTCAGTTTGCAGACGGGACAGAGGGCAGCGCATTTATTGTAACGCGGATCACGAGTATATTTTCCAAGACGTTCCTGTTGGATATGTTTCTGGCGATCATATTTATTCTGGTGCTTACGGCGATGGTGCTGACCCAGTGGATCCATAAGGATGTATTTGCTCCGATCAACCGGCTGAATCTGGCGATGCAGAAAATCGCGGAGGGAAACTTCGATTATATGCTGGAATCCGAGGACGACAACGAAATTGGCGAGCTGTACCGCAACTATGAGGACATGCGTCTTCGGTTAAAAGAGTCCACAGAGGAAAAGATTCAGAACGAAAAGCAGAACCGCGAGCTGATCAGCAATATCACGCATGATTTAAAAACTCCGATCACGGCGATCAAGGGCTATGTGGAAGGAATTATCGACGGTGTGGCGGACACACCGGAGCGTCGGGACAAATATCTGCGCACGATTTACACAAAAGCGAACGACATGGATCGGCTGATCAATGAGCTGACCTATTATTCCAGTATTGATAATAATCGTATTCCGTACAATTTCCACCGGATAAACGTTGCAGAATTTTTCGCAGACTGCGTAGAGGACGTCGGGCTGGACCTGGAATCGAAAAATATCCAGCTGAACTATTCCAATCTGGTGGAGCCCGACACCCGGATTATCGCAGATCCGGAGCAGCTCAAAAAAGTCATCAACAATATCATTGGCAACAGCATCAAATATATGGACAAAGAGAAAGGCGTGATCGATATTCGTCTGCTGGATGAGGTGGATTCCATCCGGGTAGAAATCGAGGACAACGGCAAGGGAATCGCGGCAAAAGACCTCGGCAATATATTTGAGCGGTTTTACCGGACGGACGCATCCCGCAACTCCATGAAAGGCGGAAGCGGAATCGGGCTGTCCATTGTGAAAAAGATCATCGAGGATCATGGCGGATACATCTGGGCGACCAGCAAAGAGGGCGAAGGAACATGTCTGCATTTTGTGATCAGAAAATACAGGGAGGCGGAAGCAGATGAGTAAAATTTTAATTATCGAAGATGAAGTGGCAATTGCAGATCTGGAAAAGGATTATCTGGAGCTGAGCGGATTTGATGTACAGATCGAATATGCGGGTGACAAAGGACTTACGCGCGCACTGAAAGAGGATTTTGACCTGATCGTGCTGGATCTGATGCTGCCCGGCATTGATGGGTTTGAGGTATGCCGCAGGATCCGGGAGGAGAAAAATGTCCCGATCCTGATGGTGAGTGCGAAAAAGGATGACATTGACAAAATCCGGGGTCTGGGTCTGGGCGCAGACGACTATATGACGAAACCGTTTTCTCCGAGCGAGCTGGTAGCGCGCGTCAAGGCGCATATGGCGCGGTATGAAAGGCTGACGAGCAGCCATCAGAAAACAAACGATATTATAGAAATCCGTGGTCTGAAAATCGACAAAACGGCAAGGCGTGTATGGATTAACGGCGAAGAGAAAGCATTTACGACAAAGGAATTCGACCTGCTGACCTTCCTTGCAGAGAACCCGAACCATGTTTTTACCAAAGAAGAGCTGTTTCGGGAAATCTGGGATATGGAATCGATCGGCGACATTGCGACCGTAACGGTCCATATCAAAAAAATCCGTGAAAAAATCGAAGTAGACACCGCCAATCCGCAGTATATCGAAACAATCTGGGGTGTTGGATATCGCTTCAAGGTCTGAAGCATATCCGGAAATGAGGGGAACGTGGCAGTAAAAATTATATACGAAGATAAAGATATTCTGGTTTGCGAAAAACCGGCGGGACTGGCGGTTCAAAGCGCCCGGATTTCCGAGCCGGATATGGTCAGTGAGCTGAAAAACTACCTGACGGGGAAGCAGTCGGCGGGCGCGCCCGGCAAATCTGCGGAAATCTCGGCGTTTGGCGGCACCCGACAGCCGGCATCGGCAACGGCGTCCGTCGGAGTGCGCAAGCCGCAGTCGGTCTATCTGGGTGTCGTGCACCGGCTCGACCAGCCGGTTTCCGGTCTTTTGGTTTTTGCCAAAAATAAAAAAGCTGCAGGTGCGTTAAGCACCCAGACTGCGCAGCATCAGATGAACAAGATCTATTACGCAGTCGTGTATACGAAAGAAGACCTGACCGGAAAACGCGGAACACTGACAGACTGGTTGGTAAAGGAAGCTTCTATTGCTCGCGTCTGCGATGCTTCGCAGAACGGTGCGAAAAAGGCGGTTTTATCCTGGAAATGTCTGGCATGTCAGGGAAACCGGGCACTTTTGGAAGTGGAGCTGGAAACGGGAAGATTCCATCAGATCCGGGTGCAGATGGCGCATGCGGGGATGCCGCTTCTTGGCGATCAGCGCTACGGCAGCGAAGAGAGTCGGGAGGTATCCACGCAGCTCGGGATTCGGACAATCCGTCTGCAGGCAGTAAAACTTGCGTTTTGTCATCCGACAAGCGGGAAAAGAGTATGTTATGAGCTTACGGACAAACTTGCGCTTTGAAAGCAAATCTGCGGTTTCGTGGCTGACCGCCCTGTGGATTTTTCTGATGACAGCGGTTTTTCCTTATTATATGAAGGATCACTATTCCCAGATGGGCGTGCGGAAGTTTTCGTTTTTCCTGACGGTCAGTCTGGTGTGCCTGATTCCTGCAGGCGTGCTGGCGGCTGGAAGCTGGGGAAAAGACTGCGCAGCGAAGGTGTTTTTGCGGATGCACAAGCCAGAGTCAGACGCAAAGACGCAGACAGGTGTGCAGGCACAGGCACACCCAGCCGCTCGTTCTCTCAGCAATTTAGATATTGCCATGCTGTGTTACCTTGCAGCGATTTTCGTTTCGTGGCTATTTAGTGTTGACCGTGCGGCGGCATGGACTGGCACAGATGGCTGGTCGATGGGGCTGCGGACGCAAGTACTTCTTGTGCTGATGTATTTTCTGGTATCGAGGTATCTGATCTGGTGGAAAGGGCTGCTGGCAGTACATATGCTGGCGTCCGGCGGCGTGTTTTTGCTGGGGATCCTGCACCGGTTTTCGATCGATCCCCTCGGAATGTATCAGGGCCTGGATGAGTCGTGGCAGCTGTTGTTTCTTTCGACCATCGGGCAGGCGTCCTGGTATTCCGGATATGTTTGCGTGGCGCTGACAGCTGGAGCTACGGTGTTTTTTATTGCAAAAGACAATAGAATCCGCACGGCAGCAGGGCTGTACTGCATGCTGGGCTTTGGAACGGTTGTGACTCAGAACAGCGACAGTGCGTTTGCTGCGATGGTGTTTTTGTTTCTGGGATTGTTTCTTGCAGGCTGCGACAGCTTCGATCGGATGGAACGGTTTCTGGAAACGCTGCTGTTGATGTTTGGAAGCTTTAAATTGATCGGGATTTTGCAGGAGTTATTCCCTGAGAAAGCAAAACAGCTCGGCAGCCTTTCGGAATTTTTCTCAAAAAGCACGGCGACATGGGTATTTTTCCTGATCGTGTGCATGGGATACATTGTTCTGCTGTTGTACCGGCAAAAGCATGAAGCTGCAGAAATTATCCGCTGTGGGCGGACTTTGCGAAAGATTGCAGTGATCGGTGTGGTCGGTCTGATGCTTCTTTTTGTGGTGACGATTTGGGCGAATACAACCGGTCTGATGCAGAAATGGTTCGGGGTTTCCAGTACGGGCCAGTATCTTTTATTTGATGAATATTGGGGAAATTCCCGCGGCTTTTCATGGAGCATCACGGCGGAAACGTTTGCAAAGATGCCGTTGTGGAGAAAGCTTACGGGCGTTGGACCGGACTGTTATTCGGTTTACTGCTATGCAGACACAGATCTTGCGGGCAGACTGCATCATTATTTCGGGCAGAATCAGACGTTGACGAATGCGCACAATGAATTTTTAAACCAGCTGTTCTGTACCGGCGGGATCGGATTTGCAGCGTTTGTCGGATTTCTGGCTGCTGCGGTGTGTCGCTTCTGGAAAAACAGGGAAAAAGAACCAATGGCGTTGATGGGGCTTCTGGCGGTACTCGTTTACGGTGCGCACAACTTTTTCTGTTATCAGCAGGTTTGCTGCATTCCGTTTCTGTTTCTGCTGATCGCTATGTTAGAAAATCTGGTGCGGGAAGCGGCAGAAAAATAGTAGAAAGGAATGCTCAATATCACGAATCGCTTTTTGAATCCTGATATCATAATAATGTCGAAATTACTCATACTAAGTCTCAATGGAGATGGGAAAACATCTGCGGAACGGAGAATGGTATGGGTAATTTTTTTGAAAAAAACAGCTGTTTGGAGAAGAAGGATAACGCTGCGGATGCAGAGGAAAATAGAGAGAATGCCTGGTCTTGCAGGAAAAAAGTGCTCTATGCTGCAGGGCTTGCAGGCGGGTTATATGCAGTGCTTCGATATTTGCTGCCGCTTGTTGCGCCGTTTGTGTTTGCTTTTTTCATTGTCCGAATTTTATATCCGCAGCTTTGCCGGGCAGAGAAAAGGCTGCGGATTCGCAAAGACATCCTGATGGCAGGATTTTTGCTGCTTTTGACCGGAATCCTTGCGGCTGGATTCTTTTTTCTGCTGTCAAAGGGAACTGCATGGGCGGTAAAAATCGGAAGTGAGTCAGGCGCGATCAAAGATCAGGTGAATATAGCGTTTGAAAATGGCTGTTGCAGGGCGGAAGAGCTTCTTGGGAGGGAACAGGGAGAAATTCGAGCGTTTTTTCAGGATAAGGGGGACGAAATGGCGAAAACTGTCGGTCGGGAGATTTTGCCAAAGGCTGCGGACTGGACGGCGAAATCCTGCAGCTTTGCGCTGCGGACAGGAGCGTTCTGGGGGATCGGGATGATCGCGGCATTCTGGCTGTGCAAGGATTATGCGCGTTTTTCGGAATGGATGAAAAAGAGCGAGATCTGGGAAAATATTGACAGAATCTTACGGATGACAGGCGGTTACTGCAGGGCGCAGCTGAAAATTCTGGTGATCATATCAGGAATTACAGTTGTGGGGCTTTGGATTGGAAAAGTCAGAAATGGTCTGTGGATTGGACTATTGGCAGGGATTTTGGACGCATTGCCGATGATCGGAACCGGCATTGTGCTGATTCCGACTGCAATTTGGCAGCTTTTGAATGAAAATCCTCAGGGTGCGGCATTTGCTTCGGTTACCTACGTCGCGTGTATTGCAGCACGGGAGCTTCTGGAACCGCGCCTGTTGGGTGCGCAGATCGGTCTGCCGCCGGTGCTGATGCTTTTGTCAGTCTATGCAGGTGTGAAAGTGTTTGGAGCCGGCGGCATTTTTCTGGGACCGTTGTATACAGTGCTGTATACAGAAGGACTGCGGCAGATTTTCTGCAGAAGCTGAGGTTATTCAATTCCCATCAGGTGCTGCAGCTGAGAGAAACGCCTCTGTGCACAGGGGCAGACCGCGCCGTTATCCAGAACAATCTGGCAGGGGCGGCGATACAGCGTGCGGATATGCGCAGTGTTTACCAGGCAGGATTTGTGACAGAGAAAAAAGCTCTGGTCGAGTTTGGAGAGCGTTTCATTCAAGGAGCCGCTGCACTGGTAGATCGCAGTCGTCGTATGGACGGTGATGCGGTGCGCACCGGTCGCTTCGATATAAAGAATTTCATGGATTGGTATGAATAAATCCTGATCGGGCATCCTGAAATGCAGCCGACCGTTCGGAGAAGCCGGAATTTTACTTTTCTCGAGAACGCTCTGCAAACAGTGAAGAATCTGCAGGGTGTAGTTCGGATCGTCTTTGATTAAAAAACCCAGCGGTTCTACCTGATAGCGGAACGTTGTCATTGCCATTTCGGAATGCGTCGTAGTAAAAATAATGAATGCGCGCGGATCCTTCTGGCGGATTGCTGAGGCAAGTTCGATTCCATCCATGTCAGAGTGCAGATGGATGTCGAGAAAATAAACGGCATTTTCGGGCTGATCCGGAAGCAGATTCAGCAGCTCATGCGGCGTGTGGACGGCCTGTCGAATCTCCATGTCGTAAGCTTGAATGAAAATGTACTTTTCGATCATGGATTTGAGAAGATCAAGCTGAAGCGGGTTATCCTCACATAAATAAATTGGTATCATGTCATCCCCCATTCTGCCGCAGAAGCGGCATGAAATCTTTATGATTTAATGAGCGCAAGAGAGCGGGAACAGGCAAAGCCTGCTCATCGCGAACGGCGAAATTATTGAGTGAGCTATGCTCACGATATATTATGATAATTCTTTTTGAAGTTGGAAACAACAAGAATCTGTTTAAAAAGACCGTTTTCGCAGATCGTGTTGGAGGTCAGCTCCGGCGCATTGGCGATCAGCATATTTGCGGTGGGAAGTCCAAGACCGCTGTGCGCTTCTTTGGAAGAAATACTTGGCTTGAAAAGCTCTTCCAGAGGGAAAAGAAGCGGCTTCGTCGAGTTTTCAATATGAAAAATAACAGAATGCACCTTGCACACGATTGCAATATGAAACCGTTTCTGTTCGGTTTCGGAAGCAGCTTCGATCGCGTTATCCAGAAAAATACCCAGCACTCTGGAAAGAGTGAGCAAATCGGTGGAAAGTTCTGTGATTTCCTGCGTCAGCTCGAAGGAAACATCCAGCTGACGGTTCATCGCCTGTACCATTTTTGTATACAAAAGACCCTTGATCTCCGTCACCTTGATCAGCGACAGACGCGCAAGGGTGTCGTCCTGATTGACCAGAATGCTGCTGCTCGTGACGATACTGGAATCAAAATAATCCCGAAGCTTGTCCATATCGTTTTCCTGGATGTAGCCGGTAATGGTGGAAAGAATGTTCAGGTAATCGTGTTTGAATCGTCGGATGTCCTGATAATGATTTTCGAGCTGTGCCATGTAGTGTGTCAGATTTTCCTGCTCACGGGCCTGAAGCTCCAGCTTTTTGTTGGCCTGCAGTGTGTTGTAAAGCATCAGAAAAATCAGGACGTTTGCTGTTGCGAAGCAGAAAATCAGGATTCCGTTGAAGAACAGAATATCGCTCGGATAATGAAGCAGACTGCCGAAAATGATGTTGATCAGGAAAATACAGGAACAGATTGTGACCTCCAGAAACAAAAGCAGTTGAATCCGCGGAGGGATTACATTCTGATCCGTGACCAGCTTCCGGTGCAGACGGTTGCCGATAAACAGACACGGCAGGATGCAAAGGAGGGCGTGGAGGATGGAGAACAGGAGTGTGAGGGGAAGGGAGGTCAGAATGACATCAAAATAATATCCGGCGATACGCAGCGGAATAGTGACAGCGTAGTCAGTCAGAACACTCCAAGCCCATAGAATCTGAAAAAAGAGAAGGTTGTATAATCGATCCTTTTTATGAAACAGCAAAATAATAATCGCTCCAAGTAAAAAGATCGGGATGCCATATTGCCCGGAAAACGGGGCCAGAAAAATACAGATAAAAATTGTGTATAAGTATAGAGGGTAAGTGATTTTTCGGGGCAGACGTTTTGAAAGGATCAGATGACACATCAGTATAAAAGTGGTAGTTGAAATAAGTTGGCATAAAAAAGTAAGTAAAGTCATAAGCAAACCTCCTAGTGCATATATTATATTATCATGAGGACAAAGAAAGATGAAGCAGAAACGGAATATGAAAAAACGTAAAAATAATAACAATAGGTTTGCGTTTGGGTTAAAAAATGATGCGTTTAGGAAAAAATGATTTATCCATAAAAAGGTGTGATATCTTTAATACAGGAGGAGGGGACAATGATAGACAAGCTGGCAAACCAGATAGCGCAATGGAATAGAAGAGAATTAAAACTGACAGAGACAGAAAGTAAAGTCATAGAGTTTGGGCTTGGTGTATTTCTGGATGTGTGCGTAAAATTTTTGATTCTTTTTATGATCAGCGTTTTGATAGGAAAAGAAGTTGAATTTGCATTATGTTTATTATCCTTTTGTGGATTAAGATGTTGGGCAGGCGGAGTTCATTGCCCAACAAGAGGGACATGCTTATTGGCTATGATTGCTTTATGTTTTATTAGTCTTGTGGCAGGTAGCCTTTTAGAAAACTGGGGAATTGGAGTATTTGTTGTTTTATGGGGACTCTGCATTCTGATTTTATGGTTAAGGGCACCTGGAAGAACGAAAACAGCGTCATTGTTAGAAGCAGAAGAGAATCTTCGAAAAAAGGTATATTCTATATTATTTTGTGGAGGGCTGATTTTGCTGAGTTTATTGCTTACAAAATCGAACTGGCGTGGAATTATTGTAATTTCCGCACTGCTGGAGTCGCTCAGTATTCTTCCTTGTAAAAGGAATAAAATATAATACTGAAAAAGGAGAATATTTATGATGAAAGAAAAAACTGCAAAACTGGTTAGAAAAATTGCATTGAGTTCCGCAAAAAATGCAGTGAACAGAAAGCTGATTTTAATCCTGCATGAGCCCGAAGTACCTGAATTTGTCCGGAAATACATGGAGAAAAAGGGAAAGTAAATTCCGGAAACCGACGTGTGACAGCGTTTAAGACGAATTTCGCTGCGTTTAGGAAATTTTGATCTGTGAATGGACAGGCTATGTTACACTGTGAGACAGATAAGGCAGAAGGCGGTTACATAAAAACTCCGGGAGCCTTATTCATTGCCGAAAACGGCATAAAAAACAAGCAGAGCATGTGGGGAATTTGTGTGGTGATAATTAGATCGTGGGATAAATACATTGCTTTGCCTGTTTTTTAGAAGGAAACGAAGGGCGTGCAAAAATCAAAAAATGGTTTTTGCGCGTCTTTTCGTTTTCCAGTTGACAAATCCGGAGAATTTTTTTATCATCAATAACAGATAGAAAAGAAGCGCAGAAAAGGAATAGTAGAGATGGGAGCGCACTTCAGAGAGGCTGCAATGGTGGAAGCAGCTGTGCAGAACATTTTGAACCGACCCTTGGAGCTTTGCCCCAATAAGGCAGCGTAGGTCCGGCGTTAACGGATGCAGAGCGAACATGCAGAGTGCATGTTAATTGGGGTGGTACCGCCGGATATCCGGTCCCTTTGGGGATCAGGTATCTTTTTTTTATTCATGGCAATAAAATGCCCACAGAGTGTGCATTCTATTGTTTTTGAAAGAAAAATGTAAAACCGCCAGTTTAGATTTACAGGGAAAAGGAGAAATAACATGGCAGACAAAAAGATGGTAGAACAGATCACGTCCATGGAAGAAGATTTCGCACAGTGGTATACCGATGTGGTTCTGAAGGCAGAGCTGATCGGCTATACCAGCGTAAAGGGCTGTATGGCGATCAAACCAGCCGGCTATGCGATTTGGGAGCTGATCCAGAAGCAGCTCGACGAGAGATTTAAAGCGGCAGGGGTACAGAATGTATATATGCCCATGTTCATTCCGGAGAGCCTTCTGGAAAAAGAAAAGGATCATGTAGAAGGATTCGCGCCCGAGGTTGCATGGGTAACCTATGGTGGTTTGCAGAAGCTTCAGGAGCGTCTGTGCGTTCGCCCGACTTCTGAGACACTGTTCTGTGATTTTTATAAAAATGATATCCAGTCCTACAGAGACCTTCCGAAGGTATATAATCAGTGGTGTAACGTTGTTCGCTGGGAAAAAGAAACCCGTCCGTTTTTGCGTTCCAGAGAGTTTTTGTGGCAGGAAGGCCATACGGCACATGCAACTGCTGAAGAAGCAGAAGAGCGTACGATCCAGATGCTGAATGAATATGCGGATTTTGCTGAGCAGGTACTTGCGATTCCGGTGATCAAGGGACGCAAAACGGAAAAAGAAAAGTTTGCGGGTGCAGAAGCAACCTATACAATTGAAGCGCTGATGCATGATGGCAAGGCACTGCAGTCCGGTACGAGCCACAACTTCGGCGACGGCTTTGCAAAAGCCTTCGGTATTCAGTTTACAGATAAGGATAATAAGCTGAAATATGTGCATCAGACCTCCTGGGGTGTGACGACCCGTCTGATCGGTGCGCTGATCATGGTACACGGCGATAACTCCGGTCTGGTTCTGCCTCCTAAGGTTGCTCCGACACAGGTTGTGATCATCCCGATCCAGCAGAGAAAAGAGGGCGTACTGGATAAGGCATATGAATTAAAAGATCGTCTTTCCAACTTCCGCGTAAAAGTGGACGATACTGATAAGAGCCCCGGCTGGAAATTTGCAGAGGCTGAAATGCGTGGTATTCCGGTTCGTGTTGAGATCGGACCGAAGGATATCGAAGCAGGCAAATGCGTTCTGGCACGCAGAGATACCGGTGAAAAGCTCGAATGCGCATTAGACGAGCTGGAAGCAAAGATTGCAGAGCTGATGGAAACGATCCAGAAGGATATGCTGGAAAAAGCAAGAAAGCACAGAGAATCCCATACTTATGTTGCAAAGAATATGGAAGAAATGGGTAATATCTTAAATAACACTCCCGGATTTGTAAAGGCGATGTGGTGCGGATGTCAGGAGTGCGAGGACAAGATCAAAGAGCAGTTTGCAGCAACAAGCCGCTGCATGCCGTTCGAGCAGGAAACATTGTCCGATACCTGTGTATGCTGCGGAAAGCCTGCAAAGAAGATGGTTTACTGGGGCAAGGCATATTAAATTCAATCAAAAGACAGGCGCTGCGTGCAACGAAAAAGGCATGCAGCGCCTTTTTCAGCGGTGTCATCGCATGGAAAATTGTGCTATAATGTGGATGAGAAAAACAAGCGACGCCAAAGGCGGCATTTAGAAATACAAAGTGGGGACAGGGTATGATATACGAATTATCAGATCTGACCAGGACGATTATGAATTTGGGGTTTTCTCTGATAGGGATCTATTTTGCACATACGTTTCAAAAGTCAAAACGAAAGCTATGGCAATGTATTTGCACGTGGCTTTTGGTATATTTATTCTGGATCACAGCCGGTGCATTCCTGGATGCCTGCTTTTTAAACCATTCGGCGTTTCCGAATATGACGCATGAAAGGATCGGCATGTTCATCGCACCGCTTGCGATCTTTGCATACCGGTTTCTATATCCGGAAGCACGGTTGACGGCGTGCATTTTCTACTATTATATGGCGGATAACGTGCTGATTTTGCAGATCCTGTTTTCCAGGACGTTGGCGATGCTGCTGGTACAGTTATTTGGACTGCCGGATCAGGAGACGATCCTGTGTGTTTATGTTCTGTCTCTGGCAGTGGTGGTGGTGCTGTATCGTACCTGGGCCCGGGGAAAAATGCGATGTGTCCTGCGCGACTTTCAGGACAGGATGGGACTGCTGGCGGCCTTTGCCTTTGTCAGCTATTATGGTTCGCTGCTCTTGGTGGATGCCTGGGCACCCTGGCAGCCGCTGACAGGTGTAAATGCAGCACGGAACTTTGCGGCGATCATCATTCCTGCGTGCGGCTACGGTGTTTCTTTTCTGGGCGCGGAGGAGCATGTGCGGGCAGAAGAGATGCGAAAAAAAGCATCCATGGATCCGCTGACTGGTTTGAAAAACCGGCGCGCCATGCTGAATGATATTCAGGAAATGCTGGAAACACTTTCGGAGCCTTTATGGCTGGTCTGTCTGGATCTGGATAATTTCAAATCGATTAACGATCAGTATGGACATGATATCGGAGATCAGTATCTGCAGCGCTTTGGGACGATGCTGGAAGAAATGACAGAGCAAAATGGCCAGGCCTACCGAACGGGCGGTGATGAATTTGCGGTGTTGTACAGCGGAGGTCCGGCAGAGAAAATCGAAGCTCTTCGGGAATGCTATCTGCAGAGCTTCCGGGATGGAGAAAAGCCGGAGTTTCTGGGTGTTAGCATTGGCTATGAGCAGGTACAGGATTTCGAGTCCCTGGCAGAAGTTATGAAACGGGCAGATGAAATGATGTATGTAGAGAAACGGGAAAAACAATATGCCCGGGGATACGCAGCAGAGGATACAAAAGAAGTTCTTACGAAATAAGCACAATGGGAGACAGGAAATCGATCTGTATATGAAAAAGAAAAAAATATCGTTAAGGAAAATCATTCTTCTGCTGATGATACTCGGATGTCTGACGAGTGCAGTTGCTATTATACTGACCTCTTATTCCTCCCTGCAGCTGATGAATCAGAATAATATCGAAGATAATATGAAAATGAATCTGTATCAGTTTACAAAAGAATCGGATGAAGCATGTTATAAGCTTCTTCGTGTACTGAATCAGATGAGCGCAGACGGTATGGTTGGAAGCGCTGTAGACAAGTATCTGACACAGGAGGAGCATTACGATCAGTATGTCAATAAGAAAAACCTCCGCGCACAGCTTGTGAGTCTGAACAGCAGCTCGCCGAGTCTCTTAATTGCATTTTATTATGATCCGTATCGAAACTGTGAGCTTGTGCCGAACTATGCAAATGTCAAAATTTCCATGGAATATAAAAGAGCACCGGTTTTATTTGAGGCAACGGTAAATACCTTTCAGGGAATCCACGGATCTGTGTTTTATCAGAATCAGATGCCGGTTTATTCTGCATATCGAAGGGAACGCTTCGGCGACGGAACCTTGCTGGACTGTTATGCGGAGGTAAAGTCGGAATATGAGATCAGTCCGGCAATGAATCGACAGGGTTATGATTACAGTGTTTTACAGCTGAATGAAAACGGAGTTGTGACCTATAGCACAAACCCCAAAGTGATCAAGGGGCGGAAGCTGCTTGATACAGCAATAGAAAAAGAAACTAGCAAGGTAATTGAAAAAGAAGGCTACCGTTTTCTGATTTACAGGAGCAAGCTGGGATATATGAATGCCCTGTCGCTGCCCAAAGGAACTTATACAAATGAAATTTATGCATGGCGTTTTAAAACGATCCTGGTTGTTCTGATCATTTTTAGTCTGTTTATGTCCTTTGTGCTGTATTTATATCATTTAATTGGAAAGCCTATTCAGGAGCTTGGGACCCAGATAGAACGGATCGGTCAGGGCTCTTTGCAGGATGAGGTGATCCAGGAATGCGGAATCGCAGAATTTGATCAGCTGCTGGGAGATGTAGAGGATATGAAGCAGCAGATTCGGGAGCTGATCCAACGGTCAAGAGAGCAGGAAAAGGAAGCACAGCAGATGGAATACGAAAAGCTGGTTTACCAGATCAATCCGCATTTTCTGCTGAATGTGTTGAATTCGATCCAGTGGATGGCACAGATGAGTCATCAGAAGGATATCGGAGAATACACAAGTGCACTGAAAAAGCTGTTGTCGTATAATCTCGGAAAGGAAGGAAGGGAAACGACGCTCCGAAAAGAGATCGAGATGGTAAAAAATTATATCTTTTTGCAGCAGAAGCGCTATGATTTTGAGGTAGATATTTCGGTGGAGGAAGGCGAGTACCTGAATGTACCGACCGTGCGGATGATGCTGCAGCCTCTGGTGGAGAATGCGATCCGGTACGGTCTTGGGGAGGAAGGAAAAATTGCCATCCAGGCGTTTTTTGACAAAAAACGGAACCTGGTCGCTGTGACGATCGAAGATTTCGGACATGGACTGAGTCAAAAAGAAATTGATGAAATTAACGAACCCTTCGGATATCGGTGGAATACAGGAAAAGAGAACAGGGGAATCGGGATCCGCTATGTCAAGGCGATGCTGAGTACATTTTATCAGGGAAACGCGGATCTGTTTGTAAACAGCAAAAGGGGAACAGGAACAAAGATCACAATTATTTTACCTGCAGCTAAAGAGGTGGACGAACATGAATGTTTTGATCGTAGATGATGATAAGCTTGCCAGAAAGGGACTGATCGCAGTGATCGACTGGGAACAGTATGGACTTTGTGTTGTCGGCGATGTGCAAAATGGGAAAAAAGCGTTGGAGTTTTTGGAAAATCATCCGGTGGATCTGGTTTTTACAGATATTGATATGCCGGAGATGAACGGGCTGGAGCTGATGAAAATCTGTAAGGAGAACTATCCGGAAACAGATTTTGTCATATTTTCTGTATATGAGGATTTTTCCTTTGCCAGACAGGCGCTGCGTCTGGGAGCACTGGATTATATTTCCAAAATTGAATTTGATCCGGAGGAATGTGATGCGATTCTGAAAAAGATCGTGGAGAAATATCAGAATAAAAGACGGGAAAAGGCAGAACGAAATCTGCGGACAGAGGAAGACTGGGAAGGAGAAAACGTTCGAAAGCTGGAAGAAGAGTTTAAATCGGGGCGATGGATCTTTGATGAAAACGAGCTGGAAAAAATGTCAGAGCAGCTTTCAGAGCTGCCGCTGCGCTATGCGGAACGGATCCTGGTAAGCAGCTTTAACCACCTGCAGCTGTCGCAGCGGGATAAAATTCCGGCATTTGAAACAATGGCGGAGTTGTTAAACTGGATCCACAGCTGGCTGCAGGACAGCTATTTAAACAGCAACAGTAAAACAGATGATATCAGTCTTTGTATCCGCGCAGTTCAATACATTCAGGAGCATGTAACGGAAAGTATACGGGCGGAAGCTGCGGCAGATGCAGTAGGAATGAGCCGCGGATATTTCAGCACCAAATTCCGGGAAGTGACGGGAGAAACGTTTCATAATTGTGTGATAAGATATAAAATGAAAACGGCGGCAAAGGAAATCCGAAAAGGAGAGAAGAGTATGACCGAGATCGCGTTGGAGCTTGGGTACGATAATTTTTACTACTTTTCCAAGCTGTTCCGAAAAGAGTACGGATGTACACCGGGAGAGTTTTAAGAAGAAAGATGAAAAAATGTCCGATTTATTTCGGACATTTTTTTGTGTACTAAAAAAAGAACAATAAAGAGAGAATGATCCGCGCTGTTTGCCCAAAGAGCGGAACGGTATAATGCAGTTACAAAGTGAAGGAGGGAATGAAGGTGTATATTAAAAAGTTTTTAAAACACTATTATGTGATGCTGGTTCCGGCATTTCTCTGGCTTATTTTCTTCAGTATCGTTCCGATGTTCGGAATTATTATGGCATTCGAGGACTACAATCCGGGACTTGGAATGCTGAAATCGCCTTTTGTTGGACTGGAGAATTTTCAGTATATGCTGCAGATCAGCGATGTAAGACAGGCGATTGCAAATACGGTGATCATCGCTGTGGCGAAGATCATCGGCAATATCATCGTGCCGCTTACCTTTGCGATCCTGCTGAATGAATTGTGCTTAAAAAAGATAAAGCGCCCGATTCAGACCATTGTGTATATGCCCCATTTCCTGTCCTGGGTTATTCTGGCAAAGATCGTGTTAAATATTTTTGGCTATACAGGACCGATCAATCAGATCCTTGGATTCTTTGGTCAGGATCCGGTTCAGTTTTTCGGAGAGCCGTCCCTGTTTCGACCGCTGGTCATCGGCACAGATATCTGGAAGAGCTTCGGCTATAATACAGTAATTTATCTGGCGGCGATTCTTGGAATTGACCCTACCTTATATGAAGCAGCAGCAGTAGACGGAGCGGGACGCTTCCGCAGAATCTGGCACATTACTTTACCGGGTATCCGAATGACGGTGGCACTTCTTGCGATCCTGGCACTTGGTAATATTTTAAATGCAGGCTTTGATCAGATTTATAACCTGTATAATCCGCTTGTATATTCTACCGGTGATATTATTGATACCTGGGTTTACCGATATGGTCTTCAGAACCTGCAGTTTTCACTTGCAACTACGGTTGGTCTGTTTAAATCTGTTATCAGCTTGATTCTGATCACACTTGGATATTGGCTGGCAGATAAATTTACAGGATATAAGCTATTTTAAACAGCAGAAGGCAAGGAGAAACAAAAATGATTGAAAATAGAACGCTCGGTTCAAAAATATTTGATGTGATCAATGTAATCATTATGATTATATGTGCGCTGCTTTGTATTGTTCCGGTATGGTATGTAATATGTGTTTCCCTGAGCAGCAAGGAAGCGGTTAATGCAGGTCTGGTATCCTTCTGGCCGGTTGGATTTAACCTGTTCTCTTACCAGAAGATCCTTGGGGAATCGGATTTCTTCCGTTCCTTCTGGGTATCGATCCAGAGAGTGCTGTTAGGAACCGGAGTCAGCATGTTCTGTATCCTGCTTGCGGCATATCCCCTGTCGAAAACCTCCAAGCAGTTTCCAAAGAGATCCATTTTTATGTGGATCCTGGTATTCTGCATGCTGTTTAACGGAGGAACCGTTCCGTGGTATATTACAATGAAGGGCTATGGTCTGGTAGACAGCATCTGGGGTCTGGTGCTCGGTATGGGATTAAATGTATACAATCTGATCCTGGCTGTGAATTTCTTTAAAAATCTCCCGGCAGAGCTGGAGGAAGCGGCGCTGGTGGATGGCGCCGGACCCTGGAAGTGTCTGACTTCGATTTTTATTCCGCTGGCCAAACCGGTAATAGCGACCATCGCATTGTTTACCATCGTACAGTACTGGAATGAGTTCTTCCAGGGAATGGTGCTGAGTACAAATCAGTCCAATTATCCGCTGCAAACGTATATTCAGCAGCTGGTTGTTAATTATGATTTTTCGACGATGAACGTAGAACAGATCGCGCAGGTTCAGAAACTGAACAACCAGTCTCTGGATGCGGCGAAAATCGTGATCGCCATGATTCCGGTGCTGGCAGTATATCCGTTTTTACAGAAGTATTTTGTAACCGGTATTACACTTGGATCGGTAAAAGGATAAGGTTGTTGTGATTTCCGGCAGGCTTTGCCGGCGCAAATAAAGGAAAAGGAGAAGGGTATGAAAGCGAAAAAGGTATTGGTATGGTTGTGTGCTGCAGCAATGCTGGTTTCAGCGGCAGGCTGTGGATCGTCCGCAGCAAGTACGGGAAGCGATGCGGCCGGTGGACAGGGAGTGCAGGAAGCAGAGGGAACTGCAAAGGAGGATCTTCCTTTAGCAAAGTATCCGGAAGAGGTTACGGTACATCTTGGCGGAGGCATGAATCCGAATGCAAAAATACCGGAAGGAATGACCTATGAGGACAACACCTTTCTGGATATGCTGAAAGAGGATCTGAACATCAATGTAGTATATGACTGGGTTGCATCTTCTTCCGATTATGATGAAAAGATGAACCTGTGTATCGGCAGTAATACGATTCCGGAGCTGATGAATGTAAACGCAGAGCAGTATCGTGCACTGTTAAAATACGATCTGATCCAGCCCATCGGAAGCTACTATGAAGACTATGCATCAGACAAGCTGAAGAGCTATGTGGAATCCGGCGGTGAAGCACTGCAGAAGGTTATCTGCAATGAAGACGGCGAGATGATGGCGATTCCGGCACCCAACATTACAGCGGGCGGTGTAAATGAAATGTGGATCCGCCAGGACTGGCTGGATAATCTTGGTCTGGAAGCACCCAGAACCTGGGATGAGATGGTTGCTGTTGCAGAAGCATTTGTCAAAGAAGATCCGGACGGCAATGGTGAAAATGATACGATCGGTATCCTTGGGCCTGCGAATTCAGATTATGTAAACGGAAACGGCGGTAATCGCTATGGTCTGGATCCTCTGTTCAGCGCTTTTCAGTCTTATCCGAAATACTGGATGAAGGATGACAGCGGAAATGTTGTTTACGGTTCTATTACAGAAGAAACCAAGGTTGCACTGGAAAAGGTTGCAGGTCTGTATGCAGATGGACTGATCGATCCGGAGATCCTGGTAAGAAACGACAGTTCAGAGCCCTTGCTTGCAGGAAAGGTTGGTATCTTCTTTGGCCCCTGGTGGTGCGGATATACCGTTGGCGATGCAACTCTGGCACAGGAAGCTGACTGGCAGGCATATTTCACACCCCTTGCAGAGGACGGAAAATTCTATACCCATATGGCAGAGCCCACAACGAAATATGTTGTAGCAAGCAAGGAATGCAAAAATCCGGAAGCTGCCTTTAAGATCATTAACTATCTGATCGAGTATGAGCAGGGCTGGGTAGATTCGGGTGTAACAAGTGGACTTAGCACCTCAGATTTATATCCTTTATACAACGTATATGACAATGCAAATGAAATCGAAGTATCCTATGATTGCCTGAAGAAATATCTTGCAGGCGAAATCGGAATTGATGATGTGGATTACAGCACCCATAAGCTTCTGAAGAGCGATATGGAAGCGATCACAAAGCTGAAAAAAGAGCCTTATGATGACTTCAGTCTGGAATATTGGAACTTTGAAGATGAAGATCTGGCAAAGACCAATCTGCCTCGTCTGGTTTCCATTATGGTAGGTGATGCACCCCTTGTAAATGAGGAATATGTTCCGATTTATAACAGCTATGACGGCAGAACCAAGACAATGGATTCCAAATGGGCAAACCTGAAAAAGCTGGAGGAAGAAACCTTTGCAAAGATCATCACAGGAAAAGTAGGAATCGATGCATTTGACTCCTTTGTAGAGGAATGGAAAGCATCCGGCGGTGATGAGATTACAAAAGAGGTTCAGGAAGAATTAGATGCACAGCAGTAAAATGCGAAATGCAGAGCTTTGAAATTTGATTATCTTAAAAATACAGGTGGCGTCTCGATCCCGGGACGCCATTTGTTCATGACAATAGAATGCTCGCAGAGCGTGCATTCTATTGTTGAATTAGGTTAAACAGGAGGAAAAAAGAGACATGAAGGATTTTGAAAACGATTTAATTTATTATCCCAATCCGGATCCGATCGAGGAGCCGCGGTTTATTTTGAATTCCGTAGAGGAACTGGAAAAATCAACAAAATACAGTGTTATCTGCAATGGAACGGAGCGCGTGGTATATCATACAGACTCCTTTGATTATGTTGTTGTAGTAGATGACGAAGCCTATGATCTGGAAATTTCGATTCATACACCCTTTGAGAAGCTGGCAATTCGTCCGACCAGCTTTGGAATCGTTCCTTCGGTAACAGGGGAGACTGTTCAGATTCATCTCGACGAGCCGAAGAAATTTACGGTAGAGACAGATGGCGGTCTGCATGACGCATTATTCGTGCTTTGCTCGCGCAGAATCGAAAAACCGGAAAATACAACGATCTGCTTTGAAAAAGGAAAGGTATACAATGTTGGCGTCCTGACCTTAAAGCCGAACGACACGGTCTATATCGAAGAGGGTGCCGTGGTATCCGGCTGTATTTATGCGGATCATTGCGATAATATTTCCATTGTAGGAAACGGAATCGTCAATGGAGCCTGCTGGCATCTGCCGGACAGTAATGCCCATCGGTTTTTTATCTATATCAAGTGGTGCAACAATGTCCTCTTAAAAGGCTTTACGGCAGTAGACGGACCCTCCTGGCATGTGGTTCCGGCGGCATGTGATCATGTTGTCATTGATGATATGAATATCATGTCAAGAATTGTAACAGGAGATGGTATTGATATTACGAGCAGTCAGGATGTGGAGGTAAAGAATTGCTTTATCCGTTCGACGGATGACAGTATCTGTATTAAGGCGCATGGGCTGATTGCGGATACTTCGACTGTTCGGGATGTGACGAAAGTATATGTCCACAACAACGTACTCTGGAATGCAGAGCCGGGCAATGCAATTGAATTAGGCTATGGGCTTCAGAGTGAAATTCACGATCTCGTATTTGAGGATTGTGATATCATTCACTGTCAGTACGAAGGAAATATGGGCGGCGCAGCAATCTCCATCCATCAGGCGGATGGCGGTCATGTGCATGACATCCATTACAGAAATATCCGGATAGAGCAGGCGGAGCAGAAGCTGTTTGATATCAAGGTATTGCTTTGCAAGTATACACAGCAGGTTTCCAAAGGGGAGATCAATGATATTCATTTTGACAACATTCAGGTATTAAACGGCGATATTCCGGTTTCCTTGATTCGAGGATACCAGACGCCGACGGAAGAAGTACGCGTTCATGATATTACCTTTGACAATATTACCTTTATGGGGAAAAAGTGTGAAACCTGGCAGGACCTTCGTTTGGTTACGGAGCTGGCAAACGATATTTATGTCAATGGCGTCAGAACGTGCAAGCAGATGAAATTCTGAAAATGCAAATAGGCATTCCGTAACGGAAAGACAAAACTATTTCTATAAGGAGGAATTTATGACAGACACAGGTATTTTTTATGGAACAGGAGCATCAGAAGGTGTACCGAGCCCCTTCTGTGACTGCCCGATGTGCAATTATGCCCGTGAGCATGGCGGAAAGGATGTCCGCAAGCGTTCCTGCTTTCGACTGGGCAGGAATATTATGATTGATATGGGGCCGGATATTTTCACCCAGGCGCTTCAATATGGTTCTATGTGTGACATTGAGCATGTTCTGATTACGCATACCCATGATGATCATTTTGATTTTACGGCATTGGGACTTATGAGCATGGCAACTCATCTTCGGACAACACCGGTGCATTTCTATTTTTCGGAAGAGGGCTATCGGTTCATTGAGCTCTTGCGTGACAGTGAGATCGCATTTGGAGGAACTCTCCGTGGAATGGAAAAAAAGGGGATTTATGCCTTTCACAAGCTGAAATATTTTGAGACCTATTCCATAGGGGAGTATGAGGTTACACCGATTCGTGGAAATCACGGCGGGAATATGGCAAAAGAGCGCAGCGCAAATTATGTGCTGAAGGCAAAAGACGGAACAAAAATGCTGTATGGAATGGATACCGGACTGTATGAGGAAGAAACCCTTGATTTCATGAAAAATCAGAATCTTGACATTTGGATCTCAGAATGTACATTCGGAAATCTGAAGCTGCAGGAGGAATGGAATACCCATTTATGTGCGGATACTTTTCTGGAGCTGTTGGATACATTTGAAAAAAATAAAACGATCCGGCAGGATACCAAAATATATCTTTCCCATATAAATCAGTGTCATACGGCGCCTCATGAAAAGCTTCAAGGGATAATGACGGATGCAAAGCCGGAATATCAGATCGTTGTGGCATATGACGGATTGGAAATTCCCATAAGCCGGGATGGAAAATAACTTGCACAGATCAATTCCGAAATTTTCAGAAAAAAGAAAAAGTGTTATAATAAAAGGAGAAAATAAAAATGGATAACATGAATATTCGGAAAATTAACGGTTTTACAGTTCAGCTGGTAGCAGATGGAGTATATGCGATTGATGAATTCGGCATTGCGTTGATGTATCTGATCATCGGAAAAACACAGGCACTGCTGCTGGATACAGGCGTTGGTGCAGGAAATGTACATGCTGTTGTAAAGGAACTGACGGATCTGCCCTGTCTGGTAGTAAACTCCCACCATCATTATGACCATGCGGGCGGCAATGTCTGGTTTGATGAGGTTTATGCACATAAAAATGCGGTCAGCATTTTAAAGGAGCAGAACTGTCAGGAGGTACGCCGCGCCTTTATCGAGAGACAGCTGGATAGAGAAGAATATAACGGAGAAGCGTCTGTAGCAGATACGATTTCTTATCTTCATGAGTATCGTGTGAATCCCATCGAGGAAGGAAAGGTATTTGATCTGGGGGGACGTAAGCTGGAGGTGATCGAGACCTTCGGACATACGAAGGATGGGATCTGCCTGCTGGATTCTGAAAACCGTCTGCTGTTTTCCGGCGATTCGGTAGTCAGCACACCAACTCTGATCACGGAGCCCTGCAAATCGGATACGATGGAGCATTATGCAAAAGCGTTGAAGCATCTGGAGGGCAGAGAAGCTGAGTTTGATCTGATCTTCCCGGGGCATTATGTGCATCCGATTCCCAAAACCTATTTAAAAGAGCTGATCGTATGTGCAGAGAAAATCCTGGAGAATCCGCTGTATGGCACACCGGAGAAAAATCACATGTCAGATCAAATCGCATATCGTGCATTTTATAAAAAGGCATCCATTCTTTATACAATGGATCGCGTAACCGGAGAAAAGGCACCTCAGGAATAAAGGAAAAATCTGCGGAGCAAAAAGGGCGGGCAGAAATAAAAAAAGGAGCTGAGATTACGTATGGAACAGAAAAAAGGAACACAATGGGTACCCAAAAAACAGGAGGATCCGGGACTTCTTGCCCGTCTGAGCAGACCGACGGGACCGGTAGATGTTGTTCTGGATACCGATACCTATAATGAAATTGACGATCAGTTCGCTGTTTCGTATCTGATTTGCTCTGCAGAAAAACTCCATTTACAGGCAATCTATGCAGCGCCGTTTTTTAATGAAAAATCCACAGGCCCTGCAGATGGAATGGAGAAAAGCTATCAGGAGATCTTAAATATTCTGACGCTGATGGGAAAGGACGAGCTGAAAAAAAGTGTATACAAAGGCTCGACAGGCTACCTGCCGGATGAAGAGACGGCGGTAGAATCTCCTGCAGCGGCAGATCTGGCGGCCCGTGCAATGAACTATACTCCGGAAAAACCGCTGTATGTGCTTGCGATCGGCGCCATCACAAATGTGGCTTCTGCAATTTTGAAAAATCCGGATATTATCGACCGGATCGTGATCGTATGGCTGGGCGGCAATGCACTGCACTGGCCGGAAAACAAAGAATTTAATCTGTATCAGGACGTTGCCGCGGCAAGGATCATTTTTGAGTGCGGAGCCGCATTGGTGCAGCTCCCCTGTTCTGGTGTTGTATCGGAGGTTACGACGACAGGACCGGAGCTGGATGCCTATCTGAAGGGAAAAAACCGACTCTGTGATTATCTGGTCAGCACGACAAAGACGGAGGGACGCCGGTGCAGCAACGAACTGGCATGGTCTCGTGTGATCTGGGATATCACAACCGTCGCATGGCTGCTGGATGAGCGCTTTATGGAGGATTATCTGATGCCCAGCCCGATCCCGGAATACGACGGTCATTATTCTGTGGATCCGAAGCGACATCTGATGCGTTATGTTTATCATGTAAACAGGGATAAAGTTTTTTCGGATCTGTTTACAAAGCTGGCGAATTTTGGCTGAAGAGGGACAGGTATGAAAAAAGAATATCTGGAGCGTATTTACGCAGGCTGGTTAGCCAAAATCATAGGTATCCGTTATGGAGCGCCGGTAGAAGGCTGGACATATGAAAAAATAAAAAATATCTATGGAGAACTGACAGACTATCCGGTGGACTATCGGGAGTTTGCAGCGGATGACGACAGCAACGGACCGTTATTCTATCTGAGAGGCCTTGAGGATGGCGGACATGGAGCAGAAATGACAGCACAGGATGTTGCAAATGCGCTGTTAAATTACGCACCCTATGAGCATGGATTTTTCTGGTGGGGCGGTTACGGAACGAGTACGGAGCATACGGCATATCTGAACCTGCGCAGCGGCATACCCGCGCCGCGAAGCGGCAGTATTGCGCAGAATGGAAGTACAATAGCGGAGCAGATCGGCGGACAGATATTTATTGATACCTGGGGACTGGTTGCACCGGGCAATCCAGCGCTGGCTGCAAAGCTGGCCAGCAAGGCTGCGAGTGTAACGCATGATGGCAATGCGTTATACGGCGGTATTTTTGTGGCTGTGTGCATCAGTGTCGCATTTGAGGAAAAAGAGATCAAAAAGATTCTGGAAACAGGACTTTCCTATATTCCGTCAGACTGTGAATATGCGAAGATCGTACGGACAGTAATGGAGTTTTATGAAGAGCATCCGCAGAACTGGAGAGACTGCTTTGCCTACATTCATGCAAACTACGGTTATGATAAATATCCGGGAAATTGCCATATTATTCCGAATATTGCAGTTATGATTCTGGCGCTGTTATATGGGAACGGTGATTTTTCAGATACCATCGCTATCGTTACAATGTGTGGATGGGATACCGATTGTAACGGTGGTAATGTGGCAACCATTATCGGTGTCCGAAATGGTCTGGAGGGGATTGATTATGACCGCTGGAGAAAACCTGTGCATGATCTGCTGGTCTGCTCCAGTGTGATAGGCTCCTTAAACATCATGGATATTCCCTATGGAGCATTGTATATCGGGAAAATGGCATATGAGCTTGCGGGGGAAGAGCTTCCGGAGCCGTGGAAGGAGCTTGCAGAGAAAAGAATTCACAGCTGTCATTTTGAATTCCCGGGATCTACGCATTCCATGCAGATTCGGGTGGACAGTATGACGGATGAGAAGGATCCGATCACGAGAGAATGCTGTGTCTGCAATACAGACGAGTCTGCACATAGCGGCAGCAGAAGCCTGAAAGCGACGGCAGTTCCGGTAAATTCCGGAGAACGTGTTTTTGTATATCAGAAAACTTACTATGAGCCGAAGGATTTTCACGACAGCAGATAT
The DNA here is from genome assembly GCF_025567525.1 of Gallintestinimicrobium propionicum. Lineage (NCBI taxonomy): Bacteria > Bacillati > Bacillota > Clostridia > Lachnospirales > Lachnospiraceae > Gallintestinimicrobium > Gallintestinimicrobium propionicum. The sequence goes on from NZ_JAOQJY010000018.1 coordinate 76,828, forward strand.
GATCCTTGTTTCTCCCCGCTGGTTTACCCGGGGCAGACGGTACATGGAAGCGTAATGCTTCCGGAGTATGCCGGGGAAGCGGACTGCAGCCTGTATGTGCGGGATCTGCGGAGTGGAAAAATTTTTACCGGCAAAAGCGTACATCTGAAAAAGGGCTGTTGGCAGGAGCTGAGCTTCCGGATTCCGTCCTGGGAGGGCGCGCTGATCGGTGAGATGGGAGTCTGCTTTGATCTTTTGATGGGAACGCAAGCAACTCAGACCTTTGCAGGACTTTTGGATGATCTGTGGGCAGATGGAACACCGGATTATCGGATCGATTTTTGCCAGGAAACGACAGAAGTATGGACTGGCTTACATAAAGAGGTCAGCCAGTTTACCAGACTGAAGGGACATCTGTATTTGGATCAGGGAGCATTACATCTGTCCTGCGCAGATTTTGGAGAAGCGTATACCGGCAGATATGACTGGAAAGACTATACGGCGGTATTTGAAATGACTCCCCTGACAGGCGAAAATAATATGGTAAATGTGCGCGTACAGGGGGCGATCCGTTCCTATGCAGTTGCACTCCTTGCGGATTCTAAAATTGCACTCCTGAAAAATGAAAATGGATATCGTGTTCTGACAGAGACAGCCTTTGACTGGAAAGCTGGCAGGGATTATGAGGTTTCTGTTTGCGCACAGGGAGCAAGACTGCATGCAGAGATCAAAGAAGTGCCGGTTGGATGTAGACAAAACCAACAGCTGCAGACAGAGACTGCTGTACTGGAATATGAGGATACGGACCATCCTTATCTGCAGGGCGCGGTTGGCGTGTCTGTTCGAAACGGAAGCCATGCAAAATATTCTTCGATACGGATGAGGTGTAATTCGTCAACTACCCACGACCTAAAGGTCATGGGCTTGTAACTGCCCAGTCGTACTAACGGTTTACACCTCCGACCTTTAGCCCCAATAGATACTGCTATCTAAAGTGGCGTTACATCATAGG
>NZ_JAOQJY010000019.1:0-69676 GCF_025567525.1 Gallintestinimicrobium propionicum
GAATTACCGGAATATATGGCGCTCATTCTCCGGAATGGTGGCTCTCAAAGTCCGGACAGGTGGCTCAGAGATCCCCGGAATAATCAGAGAAAGATACAAAATCGTCAGAAAATATAACGACAGATGATAAGAAAAAATCCTTACTATAACTTTAAATATTTGTAGACATATAGGGGGGATATAATGAAGAAGTTTTATATTAGAATTAATGGTGAATTAATGGAAGTGGATTATAAAGTGTATAGAGAATATTATTATGGAAAAAGAAAAGAGAAATATTTCATGTTTGATTTAAAATGGGGAGGAATAAAGCAAAAAGGAGGAAAAAATAAATTAGTTAGAGAAATTTCGCTAGAGTCTCTTTGGGAAAAAGGAATAGAGATTTCGACAGATGATACAGTATGGAGTATTATTGAAAAGGAGATTGATTTAGAAAAATTATATGTGGCAATACATCGTTTAGATATATGGGAAAAGATTGTGTTGCAAAAGATATTCTGGGAAGGATTGAGTGAAAAAAGAATAGCAGAGGAATTAAATATTTCAAGATCAACTTTGAATTATAGAAAGGGAAAAATATATAAAAAAATTCGTGAGGAAGTAGAAAAAGGTAAATATTGAAACATGTGATATGGAAGTTTAAGGAATATTTCTTGAGATTTATAAAAAGTTATGAGATCAGATATGATGGGAAAAAAAGAAAAGAGTATTTCAGGATTTTGCGTTTGGTGATATATTACTATTATATACAAGAATTATAAAATAAAGAAGGGTGGGCACGACATTTTCAGAACTTATTTGTGCCATGAGCGAAGTGAAAGGGATGATAAAAAATATGAAAAATGAATGGTTGACATTTTTTTTTATACTGATCGCAGGATTATTAACTAGTTGTTCGATGCCAAATGCAGTTGAATCTACAGTATCTGTAGATAATGCAGAAGAAGATATCATTTTGCCAGATGATATTTTTGAGGCGCCTGAATATGAATATATTATCAATAATCCCTTTAATTCTTATGTAAAACATTTTAATGAAACAACATATGCTGCTACTCCGGATGGACTCTATGCTCAAAAAGATGATACGAAAGGGTGGGAATTGATTGATGTTGGATGTATCGGAATGGGAGATGAATTTAATGGAGATTTGTATTACAGCTGTGATAATCTAGTAAAGCGACTTAATTTGAATACACATGAAATTTCGACGCTCTGTGACAGTGAGGAGGCAATATATAAAATTACATTTGAACAATGGAATGGCGAAAATCATATCTATTTTTTTGCGGAATCAGGGTGTGTGCAGGAGGCTCTTTTGGACGAAAATGGAGAAATACTGGAATTGGTACCGTTTGATGAAACTACGAATTATCAGGAATATAACAGCAGATACCGATATAAGATTTCCTATCCAGAAAGTGTAAAAAACGACCCTTATTGGGATTTATCTTTTAGTGTAGACCTCATTGATACCTGTTTTAGTCGGAAATATTGGAATGGTACAAATTTCTTTTCTGTCCATGCTTCAATGTCTGGCAATACAGATATACGATTTATGAGAGCCTATCGGTTTAATTTTTCCGAAAGAAGAGGAGAAATTATTGAATATGGAAAATGTTATGATAAATGCATAGCGACTAATTGGGGACTTGTATTTTTTGATGAGCATCAACATGATAGGATTCATCTTATGTCACTTGATGGTAAACGAGAAAAGATTCTGTGGAATCGGAATGAAGAACATTTTGATTTTATCACATTTGATGATGATTACTTATATGGATTTTATGAAAAGGATGAAAAGGCTTATGTTGGTAGGATTTCTTTTCAAACAGAAGATTTTGAAATTCTTTTCTCTAAATCTGAAGATTATGAACATTTTGATATATTAAATGATCATATTTATTATTTGGATTCGAATAGTCAGCTTAAATGTCAGGATATTCAATCTGGAGAAATAACATATATTGGTTGATTAACCCTAATGGGAAAATTTTTTAACAGAGAAATGATTCAAAATCATTTCTCTGTTTTTAATTATTTTTTATGTTTACAATTTTTTACATAAGTTCTTATTTATTTATAGCTGCGCAGCTAAAATAAATAAGAAGGAGAAATAAAAATGGATTTGAAAGTTTTAGAAGTGCAAAAATGGTTAAATTTGACCTATGGGAATCACCCGGATTTCCCGGCTGTCACAGAGGATGGTCTCACTGGAAATTCAACGATTAAAGCGTTGATCAGAGGGCTTCAGATTGAAGCTGGTGTAAAGGTTGATGGTGTTCTTGGATCGGGGTCTTTAGCTGCCATTGGAACGATTTCGCCATCGTTGGACACCAGTGTGCAGACGAATCGTAATAAAGTGTATATCGCACAGGGCGGTTTATATTGCAAGGACTATAATCCCAAAGGATTCGACGGGATTTATGGTAGTGGTATGATTGAAAAAGTAAGGGAATTTGAAACAGATGCAGGTTTTATATCTACTACAGGAAATATCACACCTAAACTTTTAAAAGCGATTCTTAATACCGAGAATTTTCGACTTGATGAAGAAAAAGGTGATCATCAAATCCGAACGATTCAGCAGGCATTAAATCGTTCTTACAGTAATTACATGGACCTTATTCCATGTAATGGGATTTATGGAAAATTTACAAATAAGGGACTTATACGAGCGCTGCAGCATGAAATTGGAGAAACAGTAGATGGTGTTTTTGGCAGCGGGACGATGTCAAAATGTCCTACTATTAAGCGTGGTGGGGCTGCATCTAAATCAGTTGTTCTCATTTTACAATATGCCCTTTGTTGTAATAAATTTAATCCAAATCAACTTGACGGTGTTTTTGGAGCTGGTGCTGAAAGAGCTGTTAAAGAATTTCAGGAATTTGTAGGACTTATTGCTGATGGAATTGCCGGGAAAGACACGTGGGCTTCCCTTTTGACCAGTTCAGGAAATCCTAATAGAAAGGGAACAGGATGTGATCGTGCACATCCATTAACAAAAGAAATTGCCAGCGCATTAGCAGCAGATGGACGTAAAGTTATTGGCAGATATATCGGTGGCGGTCTTTGGAAACGTTTAAAGCGCGAAGAAATTGAAATTATTACAGAAACCGGAATGGATATTTTTCCGATTTACCAGACAGAAGGTAACCATAGTGGCTATTTTACATCTGCTAAAGGACGCACAGATGCTGCTACTGCAATTTCAAATGCCCAGAAATTAGGATTTCCTTCAAGGACTACCATTTATTTTTGCGTCGATTTTGATGCGCTGGAAACAGATATTAAAAATAGCATTCTTCCTTATTTTGAAGCTGTTTTTAAATTGTTTTCTGATACAGGACGTAATCCTAAAAATTACAAAGTTGGTGTTTATGGACCAAGAAATGTATGTATACAGGTAAGCGATAAAGGCTATGCTATAAGCAGCTTTGTGTCGGATATGTCAACTGGTTATAGCGGAAATTTAGGATATTTACTTCCGTCTAATTGGATGTTTGATCAAATTTCTACAGTAAAGTACACGGTCAATGGAAGTACTATTGAAATAGATAATTTGATCGTATCCAAAAATTATAGAAAAATGGCGCCATTTGATCCGGAAGAAGTTCCAGAACCTGAATCGACTTCTCTCTTTAAAATGGATAATGCTGTTCTTAGCGAAAAAGATCGTAATATTGAGATCGCACTAGAATGTATCAATTATCGGCTTAAAGAAGAAGAAAAGGCGAAGGATACGGTTAATTCCATCAAATTTGATCTTCAGGAAATTAGGCGTAAGGATGAATATCAGTACTGCTATGAGAATTTTGGAGATGATAAAGGTCGCTTTATTTTCCCTTTTCCAACTCAGAGTCCAGAGGAAAAATATACTTTAAAAGTAGAACATTATGAAAAATATACTGCTGAGAGGATTAAGGCACTGAATGGAGGAGGTAAACTTGCAGAGTTTGCGTCAAGTTTTTTTGGCACGGTAGGTTCCGTACTTTCATATTTAATGAAATACGCAGATATGGAGCGCAATGGCGAAGATGTTACGTTAAAGCAGCTTATCTATAATGCGGTGGATATATTTGTTCCGGGAACGGATGTTTTGTTGAAAAATTTATATTTTCCGACTCTTTCAGAAAAAGAAGATATTCTTTTCTCAACATTATATACAGTGCTCAGTAATGATACGCTGTATCATGATATCGTTACCGATTCGACACCATATTATATAACACCTTACAACTATCGCCCTGGAGATTCAGGTTCCGGAGATGATGGTCAAAAATCTTTTAAAATTTATGCAGGAGATAGTTTGGTTCAGGTAAGTGTAACGAAAGGCGGTAAGCACTTAGGCGATTATTATGTATACCTCAGAGATTATATTCCTAGGTGCATCTGGTATTATAAAGCTACTATTTAGGATGATTTAAAGATAGCTTTATTCTGACAAAAATGTAAACCAGGTAAGAAATCTTGTTTTAAAGGTTTCTTGCCTGGTTTTTTTATGGTACGTTCAGCAGTGTACAGTTCTGATAAATAGAAGTTGTAATTTTGACATAAGTGGTTCTCTTGTGTAAAAAGCTATTATTATCCGGCAGTGGTGAGATCAAAAAGAGAATATTAGAAATAATGTAAACAAAATTATTTGTATTTTTGGCACTTTCCTTTCTTTAACGGCTAATAAGTGAAGGGTTTTTATTGGAAGAAGAGACGGAATGAGGAGGACCGTGTATCAATTTAGAATCCATAAAATAATGGAGGAAATATACGAATGAAAATTATTTGGCGTGCCTGTTCTGTTTTAAAGACATGGAGGAACTCTATGGCGAAAGCAGGCAGGCTGCCGGATTTTCGGAAGATGTATCCGGAGGCCAGTGAAGAAATCATTTCAGTTTTGAAGGAAACAGAAAGGAAGATGCAGTATCAGGAATACGATCTGAAAGCAGAACAGGCGGTACTTGACCGAAAAACAGGAAGAGTAAGCATTCTGCCCGGAAGGGAGGATTCCCTTGACAGGATGATGGAAGCGGGGCTGTTCCCGGACAGAGGGGAACAGGATATTGAGGCGGAAATATGTAGCAGACTTCAATATGAAAAATTGCACAGAGCGATCAGACAGCTGGAAAAACGGGAACAATACCTGATTATCCAGCTGTTTTTTTGCGGACGCAGTGAGAGGGAGCTGGCAGGGGAGCTTTGTGTTTCACAGAATGCCATAAATAAGCAGAGGGGGAGGATTTTGCAGAAACTGAGAAAAATTTTACAGAATTTGTCATTTTAGGGTTGTCAGAAGGCTTTCCCAACGTGGATATAAGTAGGAGGAAAAAACTCCAGATATTTTCCGGCGTGTAAGCAGGACATGCGGCGGGAGAGCGAACATTGACAAGTCCATAACCGGCAGCATAAATACGTTAGCTGTTCAGCCCGGAAGGGAAAGCATGGCGGAGGAGGCGCGGCGACCATCTGCAGGCAGGAAAGATGCCTGTTAAACAAGATGACATCAAAGATGCAGAGCGGAAACAATCCATCCCTGGTCAGCCTGTGGCGGGCTGTTTGCAATGACCTGAACAGCCTATTATGATACTTCCGTCCAGTCACAGCCCTGCACGCGGGTGCGGGAACACGCAATGAGGGCGGCTCGGGGAGAACCTCGGAGGGGCATAAAACCCATGACAGCCAGAAGCCATGGCTGGTTTATGACTGCCGCCCAAGGGCGCAGAGCGTCCGATCCCGGGATGTAGTGTCAAATAGGGATATTGAGGAAACTGTTGATGAAGAACAGGCACGGCAGTTGATATAGATAATGGCGGCGGTTTTAGCCGCCGCCGTTTCAAAGGCTGTGCAGGAAGGAGAAAGGATGATCAAGAGGGGTGATGTTTACTGGGCAGATCTGCAGCCGACAGTTGGAAGCGAACAGGGCGGGGTACGGCCTGTGATGATCTTACAAAATGATAAAGGAAATTATTTTAGTAGTACGGTCATTATTGCACCGATGACGGCCAAGACGGGGAAACATAATCTTCCGATCCATGTGACGGTGTATGCAGGGGAAGCTGGAATTGGAAGAACGTCAATGGTGCTGCTGGAACAGATCCGGGTGCTGGATAAAAGCAGGTTGGGCGAATACATAGGGCATTTGGAAGCTGGTAGGATGAAAGATGTGGAATATGCAATGGCGGTCAGCTTAGGGCTGTTTGATGATAGTGGGATTGAAGAGGAGTTTGGCAGGGAACAGGTGGAATATGAGCAGTTTCTGCATATGTAATAGAAAGTGACGGGAGGCACAAAAGGGATGAACAAAGGGGAAGAAAAGAAAATCCATGAAATTTTAGAATCAGGCAGTATTGGGTACGCCTATCTTTTTGATGCGAAAGCAAGAAAAACCCTGGAAAAAGTAGTGTCTCTGGAGCCGGAAAATCTGGCGGCATTGTTCAGAAAGTATGGGACAGAGATGGAGTGGATGTCTGTGACGGATATGAGGGATAGAATGGTGCTGCGTGCAGCAAGTGGAAAAATCAGTTCTTGTAAGGATGAGGAAATGCGTCGGGAGATAGAGCAGCATCTGACAGCATTGTTATCGGCAGGAGAGAAAGCGACAAAGGTGCTGGAGGTAGATAAAAAAGCGGCAGACCAATACTTTGGGGAAGAGGATCAGGCAGTGACATGGGCGGAATACGGGATGGAGATCTGGTTAAGATAATATTTTGACGGTATATGGAAGCAGCAAAAGCAGATGATTCCTCCACCCAGCATTGAGAAAAAATTAGGAGGGGTTTAGTTTGGAGAAAAAAGAGAGCAGGGAATTAAGTTATAAGCTGGCTGTGAAGCTGTTGGATCTGATGTTGAAAAATGGTTTTTTATTGCCGGAGGAGTATGAAAAAATTGATGCTTTAAACCGTCTAACATTTAAACCGGAACTTTCCAAAGTATATGCTGAAAGCACTAGATATCCAGCAAAAATTGTGGTATTGTGTGGTGCTAACAGGAGGGGGAATTTTAAAGAGGGTATATCTGAAGATGGAGGAAAAGGAAAGTGATGGTAAAAAAGGAAAAGAAAGTCACACGGATTGATCCGGTCCGTACCATACAGTCCCTTGAACAAACACAGGAAAAACGAGTTTGTGCATATTGCAGGATCAGCACAGATTCTGAAGATCAGAAGCATTCGCTGGAAGCTCAAGTGGCATACTACAGTCGGCTCATTGGAGAGCGAAACAACTGGATTTTTTCAGGTATCTATGCGGATGAGGACAGGAGCGGAACAAAGTTGAATGGTCGGGATGAATTTCAGAAGATGATGCAGGACTGCCGGCGGGGACAGCATGATTATATTATCACAAAATCAGTCACACGATTTGCAAGAAATACGGTAGACAGTATTCAGGCGATTCGTGAATTAAAGGCTCTTGGAATAGGAATATATTTTGAAAAGGAACGGGTTGATACCCTTTCTGAAAAAAGTGAACAGCTTCTTACTATCTTAAGTTCCATTGCGCAAGGGGAATCAGAGAATATTTCTGCAAATGTCAGATGGTCTGTGGTACGGAGATTTCAAAATGGTACCTTTATTATCAGTGATCCTGCGTATGGATATTGTAAAGATCCAGATGGAAATCTGATCATTGAACCGAAGGAAGCGGCAGTAGTACGGAGGATTTTTGAAGCATATCTGGGGGGAATGGGTTCCTATACAATTGCTCAGAGCTTACAGAAGGAGGGAATCCCTACTAGCCGGAAGTCAAATGGATGGCAGGAGGGAACCGTCAAAGAAATTCTTAAAAATCCGGTTTACGAAGGGGATCTGCTTTTACAGAAGACTTGTACTACAGAAGGTATACCATTTAGAACGAAACGGAACCATGGAGAACTTCCTCAATATCTGATCAGGGATAACCATGAACCTATTATCAGCAGAGAAGAAGCGGAAGCAGTTCGTAAGCTCTGTACATATCGAAAGGAACAGCAGTGTGTCAAGGACTCAGAGGCATATCAGAACCGTTATGCATTTAGCAGCCGGATTCGGTGTGGGGTGTGCGGCAGCATATTCCGCAGGCAAAAACTATACATAGGAAAATCTTATGAAAAAGTCCAGTGGTGCTGCCATAAACATATTCAGGATAGGAAAGCCTGTGGTCAAAAGGCAATCCGAGAAGAAAATATTGAACGTTTGTTTACCAAGATGTGGAACCGGATGGCAGGAAATTATGAGGAAATATTGATGCCTTTACTGGCTGGGCTTAAAGCAGTCCCAAGAGATCCAAAGCAGGAAAGGGAGATTCGGAAGTTAAATTATCAAATAGAGGAATTGAGAAAGCAGAGCTACATGTTGCGGCAGGTCCTGGTGGACGGCAATATTGGCTCTGCTGTTTTTATAGAAAGGCGGAACCAGCTGGATTCAGAATTGGAAACGCTAATCCATAGGCGGCAGCTTTTAGAGGCGGATCAGTTCTTTGAACAGGAGATCATGCAAACAGAATATCTGCTGACTGTATTTCGGAGCCGCCCAACCAGAATGGAAAATTATGAAGAAGAAGCATTTTTGATGATCATTGACCATGCAACGGTATATCCGGGGCAGAAAATCCGGTTCTGCCTGAAAAATGGATTGGAGCTGGAAGAGTCATTGGAGGAAGGGGGATTGGAAGATGGCAGGAATTAAACGGCAAAAGCGTTTTCCAATCGGATATCGAATTCAAAATGGCAGGGCAGAGGTTGTCCCGGAAGAGGCAGAGTTGGTACAACGTATTTTTCGGGATTATTTGGAAGGATCTACCACTTATGGAATTGCAAAGTGGATGACAGAGTTGGGAGTGCTGAATGCAAACGGACATCCTTCATGGAGTCATGCCTCTATCGGAAATTTGCTGAAGAACCCAAGATATTGCGGGGATGAATATTATCCGCCAATTATTTCAAAGGAGTTGTTTCTGCAGGTACAGGAGAGACGGGAAAATAGAACCAGCCAGCTGGGACGCAGGTATCATCCAAACAGTCATGCAGGCAAGGGCATTTTGAATGGAAAGATCTTTTGCGGAACGTGTGGATTAGAATATCGAAAATATGCGAAGAAGCGGCAAAAGCCCGGAGAAGATAAATGGTGCTGGAAATGTTCCAAGTATCAGAATGGGAGGAAGGTATCCTGCGGAAACCGGATTCTGTCAGAGGAGCAGATAAAAAATGCAGCACTAACAGCCATGAATCTGGTGGTGGAGCATCCGGAACTGGCACAGGAGGTTCAGAAAGAGAGCGCAGCAGTGGAAACACCCAAATACAGGAAGCTGACAAGACAGATTGAAGAACTTCTGCAGATTGAAGAGTTTTCGGCAGAAGAGATCAAAACATTGCTTTACGAGAGGGCAATGGAACAGTATCAATCTGCAGAGATAGAAAGCCGCGCTTATTATGGAAGGAAGATTGAAGAAATCCTGTGCAGAGGTGGAAAACAGGAATATTTTAATGAAAAATGCTTTCAAAAGACAGTGGAGAAAATCATGGTTTTTAAGAATGGAACCATGGATGTACATATGAAGAATGGAGTCGTAATCCAGATAAAAGAAGATGGAGGCGGGAAGCAGTGATGGAGGCAAGTATAAAAAAGAACATATCGATCATACCGGCAAAACCGGCGTATGACCGGAGCATCCGGCCGCAAATGCGAACCCTTCGGGTGGCAGCCTACTGCCGTGTCAGCACCCTGATGGAACAGCAGGAATCCAGTTATGAAGCTCAGGTACAATATTATACAGAGAAAATCAAAAGCAATCCGAACTGGAAACTGGCAGGGATTTATGCAGATGACGGAAAGAGCGCGACAAGTACCAGAAAAAGAGCGGATTTCCAGTCCATGATCGATGACTGCATGGCAGGAAAGATTGACATGGTCATTACAAAATCCATCAGCCGTTTTGCCAGAAATACCGTAGACTCCCTGACAAATATCCGGAAGCTAAAAGAAAAGAACATTGCTGTATTTTTTGAAAAAGAGGGGATTAACACTCTGGAGGGAAGCGGGGAACTGCTGATTACGATCCTGAGCAGCCAGGCACAGGAGGAAAGCCGGAATATCAGCGAAAACTGTCACTGGGGAATTGTGAGACGGTTTGAAGCAGGACAGGTTATTGTCAACCACAATAAGTTCCTTGGATATACGAAGGATAAGGACGGAAATCTGGTGGTAGTACCGGAAGAGGCGGAACTGGTGCGGAGAATATACAGGCTTTTTCTGGAGGGGAACAGCAGCTATAGGATTAAAAGAATCCTGGAATCAGAGGGGATCAGGACAGTGACCGGCAATACCGTATGGCAGGCAACCGTGATTGATAAGATGCTGACCAATGAGAAATACATGGGGGATGCCCTCCTGCAGAAGACCTATACCGTAGATTTTCTGACGAAGAAGAAGGTAGTCAATAAGGGGATTGTTCCCCAGTATTATATAGAGGATGACCATGAAGCCATCATACCAAAAGAATTATTTTACCGGGTACAGGAGGAGAAAGCCAGACGAGGAAATATTTACCGGGCAGCCATCAAGAAAAAGAGGGGAGAGGAGAAGAGTAAGTACAGCGGCAAGTATGCGCTGTCGGGTCTGATGATCTGCGCAGAATGCGGACAGCCCTACCGGAGGCAGGTGTGGTCTAAATATGGAAAGAAAAGCGCTGTGTGGAGATGTGATAACCGGTTGAAACATGGTTCCGAGCGGTGTAAAAATTCCCCGACATTAAAAGAGGAAATCCTTCATGAAGCCATCATGATGGCAATTGGCAAGGTGGTAGAGGATCAGGGCGAATTTGTGCAGGCATTCCGTGAAAACGTGATCCGGATTATCGGAAGCTATGGAAACAAAGCAAAACCGACAGAATACAATACAGAGATTCAGGAACTGGAGAAGCATCTGATGTCGCTGATTGAGGAAAGTGCCAAAGGAAACTGCGGAGAGGAAGATTTTGATCGGGAATACCGGAGAGTTACGGCGCATCTGAAGGAGTTGAGAAAGAGAAAAGAACAGTCCAGGAAGGAACAACGTCTGGCAGAAGCCTATGATCAGAGAGCTGGAGAGGTGGACGATTATATAAGGAAAGCAGGGGTACTGAGCAGGGAATTTGATAATGATCTGGTGTGGAGGCTGATCCAGACGGTTAAGGTTATTAATCAGAATAAGATCGAGCTTCAGTTCCGGTCGGGGATCGTGATGGTGCAGAGGCTGGATAAGTGGGAAAATTAGAAATTGATATCAGGAAAGAAATACGGGAACCGTCGGGTTAAAAATATAAAATCTAAACATAAAATGAGGCAGAGCGAACCTTGCAACAGAAGTGTGCCTGTGATAAAATTTAAGTATGATAGGGAAAGTATATGCTTCTGATAAAAACAGGCAGAGAAAGGAAGCAGAGAGATGAGTAAGGATTGGGAAGAAAAGTTCAGACCGGAAGATCTGCAGAGAATCCGTGGATTTCGTCTGATGGATGATGACTTTATGTCAAAATGTTTTGAGGAAAATATCGAATGTACGGAACTGGTGCTGCAGATTGTGCTTGGCAGAGATGATTTGAAGGTGGAAAAGGTAGCAATCCAGCATCAGCTTAAAAATCTGCAGGGCAGATCAATTATTTTTGATATTTATGCGACGGATCATGCCGGAAAAAGATATAATGTAGAAATCCAGAGAGCAGATCGCGGTGCGGGAGCAAAGAGAGCCAGATATCACAGCAGTTTGATCGATGCTAATGTGACTGAGCCGGGAGAAAAGCTGGAAAATCTGGTGGAAACTTATGTAATCTTTATTACAGAGCATGATGTGCTGGGAAAGGGAAAACCGATTTATCATATTGACCGGGTAATCAAAGAAACTGGTGAGAACTTTGGCGATGAGGCACATATTTTATATGTGAATGGCGAATACCGGGATGAATCGCCCATAGGGACCCTGATGCATGATTTTTCCTGTACAAATGCGAAGGATATAAAGTATAGAACATTGGCTGAACGTGTAAGATATTTCAAGGAAGATGAGAAAGGAGTGGCAGCTATGTGTAAGGCGATGGAAGATATGCGGGATGAGGCTGCTTTGGCAGCACGGTTAGCGGAAAGAAAAGAAGTGGCAAGCAGACTTTTGAAAAAAGGTGCGATGTCTTTTGAGGAGATTGCTGAGATTTCTCAGTTATCTGTAGAGGAGGTTCGTGCATTGGCGGGTAAAAGAGGGGCTTGATTTAGTGATAAATTACAAATAAGATTGATTTTGTAGTAAAAAATGATAGAAGGGTTGCCGGAAGGTGGTAACCCTTTTATTAGTTAAAGCGTATTATAATTGCTTAACGGGAAGGTTTAAGTTTAAGAATCAAATATGTAAGCGGAGGAGAAAAAGTGATTTTATATCATATAACATCACTAGAGAAACCAATTCAGAGTATTTTGATTCCCAAGATACCAGATGAAACAGAAATAGGTGAGAATTATACAGAAAAGAGAATCTGTTTAGCGCCTAGTATTCTGGAATGTCTTAAATCAGCGGAAATCGTAAACAAATTTGATGATGAAGTAGGATTGGTTAGAGTTTATAAGGTTAAAATTAATGAAGATGATCCAAATCTGGTCGGTTGGAATAAACTATATGAAGAAGGACTTGTGCCAGATGCAGCACTAACACATGAGTATTGGTATAAAAAGCCAATTATGCCTATTGAATGTAGTGTTTATAGAGTTTCGGGATGGACAAAAAAAGAATATATTATAGTGGATGCTGTTCAAAAAGAACAGATTAAAAAGATTTTATTTGAAATGAAATTATACGATGGGCAGATTGAGAAATGGAGTGCTTTTGATATAGTTAATTATTGGCTGCCACTTCATGGAGAAATTTGGGTCGAGAGGTTCAAACAGAGATTAGTGCATAGTGTTATTGATTATACTCCTGAGAGTGCTAAGATGTATGAGTCGCTGTTTGGTGAAAAACCAAAATTGTCACATGAGGAGCAAGATTTTCATATAAATAAATATTTGGAAACGTGTACAATAGTAAAAGAAAGTAGTATGGAAAAAACGGATTTATTCCAATTTGAAAAATGTTATAGTGAGGAAATTAAAATATACAAAAAAGAATACAAATTGATATTAGCATGGGAATTTATTTTACCAGATTTTGTCTGGAGGAATAATGCTTATTTGTGGAAAATAAAAGACAGTTTTGGAAATATAACTGCATTTTTATACTACTTTATTGAACAGAGTGGAAAGTATAATATTTCATGTTTAGAAGTTGTACCTTTTATGAGAAATCAGGGAATGGGTGAGAAAATCATAAAACAATTTTTTGATATGAACAGCATCAATCCAAGAGATATTCGTGTAGAACCACCGAATTTGGCAACGGCTAAATTTTGGAGAAAATGTGGTGTTGAATGTTCTTGCCCAGAAGAGTGATTAAATATGGGTGAAAGAAAATTTGGAATGATATTAAAATAGACTACACGAGGAGGAACATGGGGTGGTATACAATTGTTTTATAAGATGTCATGTCTGTGGCAGTATAACACGAGTCAGGTTACAAGTTGGTTGGCAGGAGGAACATCCAATTGTCGTAGCGTGTAGAAAATGTGGGATTTCTTTAAATGGAAAAGTTAAAATAGGGCAGGATATGCCGGGATTGGAATTCAGTTTTGAGAATGCAGAAATTCTAAGAGAGGATGAATCGGCAGATTATGTTGTTGAATGTTCCGGAGAATTTCCAACTAAAAAGCTAAGTACTGATGAGAGAGAGTTTGTACCATCTCCATTTATGAGAAACCAAAGTCGAATGCAGGAGAATAATGGATATGAGAAATTTACAAGAAGTGTATCCAGATTAATGGAAACTGCACAGAACTGGGCACAATATAAAAGAATATTGGATTTGTCTCAGAACGGAAATAAAGGCTATCTAATTCAAGAGGTGAAGAAACTGATTCCAGAGCAGTTTGCTCCAGGAACTAATGAGTTGGAAATTTTAAGAGCGGTGCATCTGGTAGAGATTATGGGATTTATTACACCGTTGAGGGATGATGTTATTTCAGAACATGAAGTAAGTGATAGTGTGCTAAAGTTGGATTTTGATCAGATAAGAGAATTGATAGAGTATTTAAATGCTCATGAAGGATATAGATTGGAAGATTTGCAATCTACAATCTATCAAATGCTGAGCGAGTTTATTGAGGTTTATCAATACTTGATCCCAGCATTTGCTACTCAGTTTTGTAAAGCAGATAGCATCGACTTTGCAGAGGAAGGATCGACAACAAGCAGTTTTGATTTGGTAAAACAGTTTTATTTAGATGTATATGAAGCTTTGGGAAATATATTAATTTTACCAGTTGCGTTAAACAACATAAAGTTTCGAGGAAATTTCAAGAAAGTCAAACCTGGATTAGAAAGAAGAGTTAATTCTTTGGACGATTTCTTTGGGCTTTCCAAAGCAAATAGATATCACTTATGTGATAGTGAAGAAATTTATACGGAGTATTTGCAGGTTATCATTAATGCGAAATTGCGCAATGCAATAGGACATAATGATGTTAAATATGATGCGATTTCTCAACAAATAACATATATACCAGATCCTAAAGATAGATTGAAGAGTAGGACAGAATACCTTTTGGAATTTGAAAACGAAGCATTACACTTATTCCAGGCAATCTTGGTGATTGCAGAATATCTGTATAAGATAAAAGAATTTGCATTGATCGATAAAGGACATAGGCCAGCAGAATTGGGTATGCCATCAAAGAAGTTGAAAACCGGAAGAAACGATTTGTGTCCTTGTGGAAGCGGAAAGAAATTTAAAAAGTGTTGTTTAGGGAAAGGTTTATATGATTGAATATATAGGAAATACCAAGGAAGAAATTAGTAGTTTAATGTGATAAGTATATAGTTTGCAACGAAAGGTTAAAAGAAAGATATTAAGAATTATGAAAATACTTTGAACCTAGAGTAAAGATATAAAAGTAAAACTATGAATGGATTTTAGGCGAGTAATCGGTTCCCGTCAGGGACAAAATCTGCTTTTCAGGAATCTGTTTCACACCCTCAACACATGTGGAGACTGTTTGCCTTCTGTCCCGAAAACCGCAGTAAATCAAAGGTTTCTGCAATTTTGGAAGAAAAATAGATGTGTGTTTCAGTTTCCGCAGAGTGGCTATGAGGGAATTGATTTACCCCAGGGGATAGGCTTTGGGGAACGGATGATATATAATTTGGCGAAAGGATACTTTTTGGCAAAATAGTTTGTAAAAGAAATTGATATAAAAAACGAAAGTAGGGTGATTGGGTGAAGATGTTTGAATTTACAGCTTTAAAGTTATTGCACAAAGATATGATAGCAAAAGGGGAAGAAAGAGCAACTTTTCCATTTGAATTTAATGGAAAAATTTTTAGTTGCATTTTTTTGACAGATATAATTCCATATCGTTTGTATTTAACAACATTAGGATTATCACCAAAAGTATTCGAACTTGAGATAGAAAAAGGCTATAAAACCCAAAGCTTCATTGCGGATTATAAAAAACTGATAGCATATCTTGAAATAAAATACGACCCAACACATAAGTTTGTTCCATTTGATTTTTTTGAAGCATTGAATAGAAGAATACCAAAGGAATTTAAAATGCGTCCGAATTATAGAGAAGTATTAGGAGTTGCCGCTAAAAGGAGAAATATTGAAGAAGAGGCTAAAATATATTTTTGTGGTTGGAGAAGGAATGCAATAGGGAAAAATGTAACAGAAAAAAATCTCGAAAAAACAAGGAGTGCTTTCGGAGATACAAAAGCAGAAATGTGTAAAAGGAAAAATATTAGTTCTTGCTGGACAGACCGTGATGTTGAAGAAGATTTGAGAAAATTAAATGATATAATTTCAATGTGATTTTGGGAGGAAGAGAGATGAATACAGAATTATTAGAGATAATGAAAATGGATATAAAGCGATGTGAGGTGTTATCCGGCAAATTAAACGCTGCTTCATTCGTCAGATTAAAACAGGTATATTTCAATGTTTGAAGATGTCATAAGGCAAAATATTTTCGGGCATTCCGTCATGGTATTTTATGCAGAAGAACCATCATGCAGATTACATGATGGTTCCAGAGTTAACCGAGCTCACAGTCATTGATAGCCTGCATGACTGCATCGGCGGTTATGATATTTAAGTTTGCGCTGTTTCCAACTAAAAGGCTTGCGTTGCATAGCTTGTTGATCATACGTGGAGTACCATTGGCTGCATTCAGGATTGCTTCAAGGGCATTCTCCTCAAATACAGTCTGGGTACAGCCAGCACCTTTGAGTTTGGCATTTATATAGGAATGTTCTTCTGCTTTTGTCATGCCCTCAAGGTTATAATTCATGACAATCCTCTGGCGAAAAGGTTCATGGATGCTCAAACGAAGGGTGCTGTTGAGCTGGGGTAAACCGGAAAGCAGGATGACAGCCCTGTCCCTGGAATCCATTTCAAAGTTGAACAGCATCTTCAGGTCGTTGAGCACAGCATTTCCGATGTAATTCGCCTCATCGATGATAATGACCGGTGTCTGACGTTTTTCAAGGACAGACCGGGTAATTTCTTCCTGTATGATCCGAAAGTTGTCTGTTTTTCGAAAAGCGGGCTGTGCACCAAGCTGTAATGCAAGGTTACGGTAAAAATCATTCACAGTCAGGGTGGAAAGGCTGGAATAGACGACCTTATAAAGGGAAGAGTTAAGCCCGGAAGCCCAGCTGCGGACGGCAGTAGTCTTGCCTCTTCCAGCGCTTCCGGTAAGAAGTCCGAAGCCTTTTGTTGCAAGCAGGTAGTTAAGGCGGAATATGGTTTCCTTGTATTCCTGCGTTTCAACAAGGACTTCTTTTGAGTTTTTTAAGAACGGGTTGAACTCCAGCCCATATCTTGCTGTGTAATCCATGGTTAATCGTCTCCTTTGCATAAGCGTACTTTTTCACGTTTGATTTCGGCATTCTCTGTCTTGTTGAGAAGGCGGATGGGAGTCAATGCCCCACCAGTCTCCACGATGAAAATTTCCTTCATATCAGGGGAATAGCGAAGACGGATGCGCTGGCGTGCAAACCGGTAATCCACTTCGTATTCAATCTGGTCGATGACGATGACACTGTCAGCAGAGACGCGACGCTCGATTTCCAGAAGAAAGTCTTTGGCGATGTCGTCATCGGAAAGGCGGCGGATCTGTTTCGGTTCTTTAAAGAACCTGTCCTGCGGCGACATTCCATGAAGGGAGGAATGAGGGGACTGGTTATACTGCTGTACAAATGCAAACAGGCTGCCACGCAGCTGATCAAGGGAATGAAAATCCCGCATATCAAGAGAAGCCATCCACTGGTCTTTCATGGTACGGAACCAGCGTTCAATCTTGGCTTTGCCGGTAGGGGTGTAAGGCTGGCAGTAGCTGAGTGTGGAGCCAATCCTTGCGGCGAGCAGTTCCATCTGTTTGTTTTTATAAGACTTGCCGTTATCGAAGTTGAATACCTTCGGGCGCCCGTACTTGGCAACCGCTGATTTCATAACGGATAAAAGATTGATGAAGTTATCATTATAAAAGACATCAATCCCGGTGATGAACCTGCTGGCATCATCAATGAGTGCGATGATATAAACACGGTGCTTTTTGCCGCTCTCATCGGTAAGGCGGGGACCGACACTGCTGTCTCCACACCAGACCTCATTGATATGCGGACGTTCATAACGCCTCATATCCTTGTTCGGAGTCTGCCTAAGTTCGTTCTGCAACTGATTTACAAAGCGGCAGACGGTAGATTCTGACACCTGTCCGTGAATCACGGAACCATCTGATTTCAGCTGTCTGTAGATGACTGCTGCGGACATGCGGGGATAGTTGGACTTGAAGTAGCGGATTCTTTCCTGAAGTTCATCATCCAGCTTCCTGCTCATACCTGCATCGGAACGACCTTTCGGAATGAAACCATCAAATCCGTGCTTCTGGTAGTTCAGATACCATTTTTCGATGGTAGCGGGGGCATAATTGTGAAGTTTTCCATCAGGTCCGAGAATTCCTTTTGCAGAGATTTCCGTGTAAAAAGCAGACTTGCTGGGATAGTTTTCATCAAGACCTGCGATAAGCGGAGCAATCGTTCTGTACCGCATCAGAGCGATTTCCTGTTGTTTTTCCTGTTTCATAGTGTTAAACCTCCTTTTTCACAAGGATACTGGAAAGTATGAAGGCTGTCGTGTAAGGTTATGTGGGTGGAACAAAAAGTATGTTCCTGGTGGTTTTAATCTGCATGAACTGCCTGGAAAAGTGTGAGAAACATCCGGAAACCAGCCTGGACAAATCTGTCAAACAGAGGGATACCGCCCGTAACCGTTCGCACCAGTGGAGACGGTAGTTCCTGAGAATGGATTTCAGGTTGTTTTCATCAACGCAGACCCGTCCGTCCAATAGAGAGGCAAAGCCAGTCTGATGCTCAGCGGCAATAATCGTGTTGACGTATAGCTGGAGAGGAATCTGGAAATAGGGAACCATGGAGGAAAGAAGGAGAGCATGTGTATGACCACACTCTTTACAGTATATCCGGATCACAGAGAGCGTAATTAGCGTATCAGCGAGCTGGATGCTGCGTTTGTAAACGCCATGATGGATCAGGCACCCTGAATGTCCGCAAGTGCATGGAATAAGTGCCAGATCAAGAGAATTTATCGTATTATTATAAAAATCCTGAGAAATATGGTTGTAGTTTTCTGTTTCAACTGTTATCATAATCGTGTGCATAGTGAGGCGTAGCCAGTACTATGTGTTGGTTGAAAGCAGAAGTCAAACTTTGGTCGGGGAGATTTCTGCTTTTTTATTTTCGAGCTACAAGGA
Organism: Gallintestinimicrobium propionicum; assembly: GCF_025567525.1. Taxonomy (NCBI): domain Bacteria; kingdom Bacillati; phylum Bacillota; class Clostridia; order Lachnospirales; family Lachnospiraceae; genus Gallintestinimicrobium; species Gallintestinimicrobium propionicum. Next base: position 18,852 of record NZ_JAOQJY010000019.1, read on the forward strand.
AATATGATAACACAAGAAGTCTCAGGATAAAACAATCTGATGGAAAATACGTCAGATTTGGTTATGCTGAGACTTCTTTCAATTTGCTTGAAAAACAGAGAATGAGTTTGCTAGAGAGTGCTTGATAATAATATTGGAACCGCTGCTGAGAGAACTGTGTGAGATGGTGGAAGGCCAGCAGGAGTCTGAAGCGGTAGAAGAACTGAATAAAGAGATAAACGATTTGAACGAGCAGAGGCTGATCCTGAGTCAGGTAATGAGGAAAGGATATATGGACTCTGCTCTTTTTTACGAAAAAAACAATGATATTGGTCTCAGGCTGCTGGACTGTAAACGAAGAAAGGCATTACTTCACAGCAAACGGCCGGGGATAAAAGAGATTGCAAGCACAGAACGGCTTATCCGGCTGCTTCAGGACGAAGGGGGGCTGCTGGAAGAGTTCCGGGATGATTTGTTCAATCTGATGGTAAAGGAAATCCATATCACAAAGGAGCGAGAGATTGTTTTTTACATACAGAATGGACTGACCTTTATAGAAAAGGAAGGAGGAAAAGCGGATGCAGTGGCATACTCCAATCGGATATGAGATTTCAGACGGGAAGATCGTGATAAACGAAGAACACAGCAAAACAGTGAAATGGATTTTTCAGGAATATGACAGCGGGATATCTACCGGCAGGATTGCGCAGGTGTTGATTGACAGAAAGATACCGAATTCCCATGACAGGGTAGCCTGGACCCATGTGGCAGTTGGAAAAATCCTGGAAAATCATAATTACCTGGGGACAAAGTATTATCCGCAGATCATTGAACAGGATTTGTTTGAACGGATCCAGAAACGGAGAGCGCATAGGAAGGTGCAGTATGGTCATGGCAAATATAGAAAACTGCAGCCGGAAAAGCTGCTTTTCAGTGGAGTGCTGGTGTGCGGCACATGCGGTGCGGACTATCATCATTACATGCCGCCGAAAGAGAAGAAGGTGGAACCTAAGTGGAAATGCAAAAATTATATCCAACAAAACCGGCTGTTCTGCGCCGGAGGATTCATCACAGACGAGCAGGTAAAACAGGTATGTGTGGATGCAATCAATCAGATTATGAAAAAGCCCAAGCTGATCAAAGTAGCTCCGAAAGAAAAGAAGGTGAGTGCCGATTATCGGAGACTGGAGCGTCAGGTGAAGCAGGTAAAAGCGGAGGGCGCGGATAACTTGATGGAGCTTCTGCTTGAAAGAGCAGCAGAGCGTTACCAGACGCTGGAAATTCAGGATGAGGAGCTGCAGACGGAAAAGATGAAAGAGGCACTGAAGGGCATATCTGAAAGAATTCGATGAGGAACTGTACCGGGAACTGATTCAGCAGATTGTGGTATATAAAGATAATTCAACAAAAGTGTTTTTCTCCAATGGAAGCAGTGTTACAGTTTATTATGGTCCCACAGCGGATCGGAAAGGAGAGAAAAATGGCGATGACAGCTAAGAAAATAGCCATTATACCGGCGAAGCAGGATATGACCGTGCAACTCCGTTGGTGGAAAAGCGCCTGCGTATCGCGGCATACTGCAGGGTCAGTACAGACCTTGATGAACAGGATGGCAGCTATGAAGCACAGGTAGAGCATTATTCGGAAAAGATCAAACGGACGGACAGCTGGACTCTGGCAGGTATTTATGCCGATGACGGGAAAAGCGGCACGAATACGAAGAAACGGTCGGATTTCAATGCGATGATAAAGGATGCGCTGGATGGAAAAATCGACATCATCATCACAAAGTCAGTCAGCCGGTTTGCAAGAAACACCGTAGACTCCCTGATGACGATCCGGAAGCTGAAAGAGAAAAATATCGCGGTAATCTTTGAAAAAGAAAATATCAATACGCTGGACGGCACCGGAGAAATCCTGATTACAATCCTGAGCAGTCTGGCCCAGGAAGAGAGCCGTAACATCAGTGAGAACGTAAAATGGGGGATTGTACGGCGCTTTGAAAAGGGCAAGGTCATGGTCAACCATAATAAATTTATGGGCTACACAAAGAACTCGGAAGGCGAGCTGGTCATTGTCCCGGAAGAAGTGGAAGTAGTAAAACTGGTATTCCGGCTTTACCTTGAGGGCTTATCTGCTGAGAAGATTGCAAGATATCTGGGAGCACAGGGAATCAAAACAGCAACAGGACTGGATAAATGGGAAGAAACGGTGGTCCGCCGGATGCTGTCCAATGAAAAGTATATGGGAGATGCCCTGCTGCAGAAAACATATACAGTAGACTTCCTGACAAAACGGAAGGTGATGAATAATGGAATTGTCCCTCAGTATTATGTCGAGGATGACCATGAAGCGATTATCTCCAAGGAGCTTTTTTATCAGGTGCAGGAAGAAATAGCACGCCGTGCATCTATGTGGAAGCCCGCAGTATCCAGAAAGAAAAACCAGCAAAGCAAATATTCATCCATGTATGCACTAACGGGAATTGTCATCTGTGGGGAATGCGACCGGGATTACCGTCGTGTCACCTGGTCGAGAAATGAGAAGAAGAAAATCGTCTGGCGCTGCACCAACCGATTGGAGAATGGCACGAAAAAATGCAAGGATTTCCCCACACTGGAAGAGGAGGCATTACATAATGCCATCATGGAGGCCATGCAGAAAATTACAGGCGATAATGGAGATTTTGTAGATGCTTTCCGGCAGAATGTCATCCGGGTAATCGGCAGCTATAAAAAAGGACCGGACGAGTATGATGAGAAAATCAAAAAGAAACAGGATGAAATGGTTGCCCTTGTTATGGAAAATGCCAAACAGGGGGCATACACAGATGAATTCGATGAACGGTATCGAAAGATTTCAGATGAAATCAATGAGCTGAAGGAAGCACAGAAAAAGGAGAACGTGTCGCGACGGCTTGCGGAAAATTATGAACAGCGGGTCAATGAGATGGACCGGTTCCTGAACCATACCTCCTGCCAGCTTGTGGAATATGACGATGGTCTTGTACGGATGCTGATCAGCCAAATAAAGGTGATTTCAAAGGAGCGGCTGATGATACAGTTTAAATCGGGTATCGTGATGGAGCAGGAAATCAGAGAAATGTAAGAGGGGACGGAGATGACAACTGAATAAAGATAAGTTAATAAGTTATTCCTGCCGACTTGTGACAAGAATAAAGTGCCTGGAGTGGCTGCCGGGCATTTTATTGTTGGCGTAAGCGAATAAAGAAAATAGATTACAGTTTTAGGATTTAATAGAATTAAAATTAAACATATCGAAAAAACGTGCAAAATCGAGGCTTTATGGATAGAAAAGTGAGCTGAAATATGGTAGAATATCACAATAGTTGTTGATTGTAATATTTTTCTGTAGGGGAAAATAATGGTATTGATACACGAAACGATAGCATCTTACATGAGATGTTTTACGGTGTAGATGGGGAATGCGCAGATGAACAGAGAATATAGAAGAAAATATTTATTTGATTTTGCCAAAGAGAAAATAACTTATAAAAATAAGTTTTATAAAATAGTCTTCTTCTCAGAGGAAGACGATATATCAAGAATTTTGCGAACGGTTGATAACAACATATCTATGAAGAAACGTATGGATAAGATATTATTTCCGCAGAGCATTCAAGATATGTGTAGTAAAAAATTAGTATTAAATTCTGATATTCAAATTGACTTTTTAAGAAAGTATTATATGTCAATTTTTAATAAATATATTTATAAAATCGAAAAATATGTGGAGTTAAAGACTGAATTTGAAAAGCACCTTTTTTTGCAGGAATATGAGTTGGCATTAAATGTTTTAACAGAAATAGAAGCAGAAGTAGGACTGTCGGTATGGAGTATATCAAAAAAGATGCTTCTGTACGAAAAAATCTATGGATTAGAGAAAAATAAAAAGTACTTGGATGAAATTCAAACTCAGGCTAGTGATAATATTATGTTAAATACATTGTTTGAACTAGAAAGTTATTTCGCAGAAGAAAACACCAGCTATACATCCTTTAAGAAAAAAATAGATAGTTATAACGAAGACCTTCAGGATAATGAGATTATTCGAAAATATATTAACTTTAAATTCAATGTGGAAAGGGAATTTGATATTGAAGAAATTGAAATTGCCCTTATGTTTGATTCGCAATTTTCCATCATAGATATGTATGAATCATTTGTCATATCGGATCAGATGAGATTTGTAGAAGGTGAAGTAGATAATTATGAATTGAAGTTAGATGATTTTAGATTGGCGAATCTTTCTTTGATAACAAAGCCTAAACCAATTACGGGAGAACAACTGGAATATTATTCTTTGTTAGAGACATATACTAGTGGCAATTATAAAAATTATATAGAAGAGTGTAATAAATATCTGGAAAGAAGACCGCAGGATTTTCAGTGTATAATTTTATTGGTAAAATCATATATTTTCCTTAATGAAGAACCACATTTTGATGATGGGGTGTATCGCTGGTTGTATAATGCATATATGGTTAATGAATATGAAGCAGATGCAATACAAAAATTGTTTTCATATATAAAAGTTGTTAGAGGGACAAGCTGGGAATATAAAGTAATTGGGTTTATAGCAAGAAAAACATCTATGCAAAGTAGAAAAAGATTGAGTTTTATGTCGGCAATTAATGATATGTGTATTTCTCCTAATTTGATGAGTTTTAATTGTATATCAAATAGGGAAGCATTTTTGGAAATTTTTAAAAATGTGTGTCCGATAACCTATCAACTGTTTTTGTTTAAATATGGAATGGGAGAACTTTCAGATCAATTATCAGATAAGAATAGAAAATTACTTTTTGAAACGGATAGATATATACAGCAGGGGGATAATGTAAATGCGATAAAAACTCTTGATAAAATCAACAAGGATAATAATTACTTTTTAGAAAGAATCTTACGTCGACAAATAACTATTTTTGAAAATAGTGAAGATTATTTATCAGAGGTAAGATGTATTACAAATGCGATATTAAAAAATCATAATCTACAAAGAAGAATCGACATTCAAAGATCAAGTGATAATATTAGGCATCATTTAACTAAGGAAATTAAGAAAAATCTTAATTATGTGGTGTTTGTTTATTTAAGTATGCCTAGTGATTATAAGAAGCAAAGAATAGCGTATTCAAATTATATGGATTATAATAATTTTAAATCTATAAAAGATGTAATTGAACGAGAAGAAAAAGGGCCTGCGTTGGTTACATTTTTAGATAGGGTATGTATACAGCATCTTATAAAAAGAGATATTATTTTGAATCCGGAAGGAAACAGAGTAGAGGAAATCAGAATAGAAATACTTCAAAATTTAATTGTGTTAGACTCAGAGAATAAGAAGAAATATTATGCTGAGATTACTGCAATTACTAAGCAACGTAGTATTAAAGATCGAATTAAGCAGATTAATCAAAGTAGAGTTTTTGTAGATACGGAAAACATTAAAAAGGAGAATGAATTAGCATTAAGAGAAGATTTCAATAGATATTTATCTGTCAAGAACTTGGATGAAGAGTTAATGACATATGATATATATAGCACTGAATACATAAGCGATTTGAAAAAAATTGTCGATGATATTAATGATAAAATACGAAATAATGCTACATATTCTCAGAAAATGGTAATACTAAAAGGGATAATTACAACAATAACAGAAGAATTTTTATTTAATGAAAAATATGGATTAAATACCTTTCTGAGTTCTAGAATAAGGCATGGTTATTGTAAAAACCAATTAACGACAATTTTTCAAGAGTATAATTTGCTTTCCAAAAAAGAAAAAAATGATAGTAGTGAATATCTAATAAATGAATATTGGGATCATATTTTACCGGAAAATTCAAAGGGAAGCCGAAAAGTTAAAAAATGTTTGTCATTATTTACGGCCGATATTGAGAAAAAGGTAGATGAAATAAAAAAAGAATGGTTGAGTATAAGATATAAAGAAGAAAACAATGCCTTATTGGATTTTACTATGTGTGTCAATCAACTTCTTCTAATTGATATGGATAACATAATTGATTTTAATACTTTTTACGATCAGGTTATTGATCTTTTATGGCAGTATACGCTTAACTATTTTGTTGTTTTGAAAAAGAAAATACAGGAAGATCTTTTGAACTATTTCCAAGCAGAGTTAAATGCATTAGCATGCAGTGTTGGAAACATAAAGAATGAGGATGTAAGGGATGCTGTAAAATCGATTTCGAGTAGCATAAATTTATGCAAATCTCAAATTGGTGGAAAGACAATAGAGTTCGCAAATGTATTTGAAAAAAAAGATGTAACTTATTTGGATTTCACGATGGACGATTTAGTAGATACTTGTTTGGAAATTATTTCTCAGCTTAATGGTGGTATGGCAGAAATAAATTTGAAGAAAAATATTAGTGATACTAATCTATACAAAGGTGAAAATTTCCCTTATTTCGTAGATGCTGTGAATATTATGATAAACAATGCATTAGAGCATTCGGGAATATCAGATTATTCGAAGTTAGAAATTGATATTGATGTAAATAAAGTGTGTGATGAAGCTGTATTAGAGGAATTAAAAGATGAATTCGAAAAAAAGAGAATTAAAGTAGATGATCTCGGATTCTTAGAATTATCTATTTCCAATACACTTAGCGAGGATATAGATATAAATGTATTAAGGGATAAGGTAGGGGTGATTTTTGCAAATACAAAAAATACAGAAACTGTAAAAAAATATTCACAGAGTGAGGGCGGAACCGGACTTTATAAGTTGTATAAAACGTTTCAGTATAATATTGATGCTGCATACGCAATATGGTACCAAATTGAAGAAAATTTATTTGGCATTTCTGTCTTCATTGGAATTACCAATATCATGGCATAGAAAGGAGAGAGATGAAAGTTTTATTTGTTGAAGATGAAAATGTTAAGCAAAGCAATATAGTAACTTATTTAAAAGATGAGTTAGGTGTTGAAAATATTAGTGTTGTAAATTCTTTGATGGGAGGTATGCTAGCATTAAGAAATGGCAAGTTTGATATAGTTTTATTAGATATGAGTTTGCCACTTTATGATATAAATGGGGAAGATGAAGAACTAAATGAGTTTGAGGCATTTGGCGGTATTGAAATTTTAGATGAAATAGATAGGAAAGAACTGTCTGTAAAAGTATTGGTTATCACAGCTTTTGATGTGATTGAGGATGACACAAAAAAAATAAATCTTGAGCAACTTGATGACCAAATGAAAGAGAATTATTCAAATTATTATCTGGGCTGTATTCATTATGATGAATCATCATTAGAGTGGAAAACAGAACTGGAAAATTATTTGAAGAATATTTGAGGTACGATGAAATGAAGATACTATTAGTAGATGATGAAAGTAAGAAGTTGAAAAGACTACATTCAGTTATCAATACAATTGACGAGTTGGTTTCAGATTCAATAGAACATGTATTGGATTTGAAGTCAGCTAAAGATCAAATGAAAAGTATAAGATATGATTTGGTTGTGTTGGATTTGAAAATAGCTGAATGCATAGGGGAGGAAGATGACTCGGAAATCGCTGGGTTGGAATTTATTGATGAAATCTTAGAGACAGATTCGATATTGATACCTAAGGAAATAATTATTTTGACAGAGCATGATGCATTACAAGAAAAATGTAAGGAATTAGGAAAGAATCTAGAATTTCTGGTACTAAAATATGATGAACAGTCTGTAGAATGGGAAAATGTAATAAAAAATAAAATTCGATATGCTCTTAAATATGAGAAATCAATTGAGCGTTTTTCAGATGTTAAAAAAAGTGATGTTGCAATTATATGTGCGGTCAATAACGAAATGGAAGCTTTAAAATATGCATTCAAAGAGCATGATTTCCAACGAGTAAATTTTGATAGCGATACAACAGATTATTATCTTGCAAATATAGTGGCAAATGGTAAAAATATAAAAGTGGTATATGCACAACAAAGAGAAATGGGAATGGCTGCAGCTTCAACATTATCACTAAATATAATACATCATTTTCATCCAAAGTATTTAATTATGGTTGGAATTGCGGCTGGTATAGGCTCAGGGAAAAATCTGGGGGATATAATAGTAGCTACTGAAGTTTGGAATTATTCAAATGGTAAATACATAACAGGGGAGAATGGGGAAGCTATTTTCTCACCAGATCCTAAGCATATTTTACTGGATTCAGGAATGGAGAGTATTTTAAGAAGAGATTACGCACAACAATTGTTTGGAATAAAGAGGGAGTTTAAAGGCCAAACAATTAGTCATGATTTGAATTTGGTGTTAGGGCCGTTAGCTTGTGGTGCGGCGGTGGTTGGTAATTCAAAAATTGTAGATGATATGATAATGCAGCATTCAAGAAAAACAGTGGGCTTAGATATGGAATCATATGGTGTATTTTATGCTGCAAATTATGGTATTGATAATAGCGTAATACCTATTTGCCTGAAATCAATAAGTGATTTTGCGGATGAAAAAAAAGGTGATGATTTTCAGAAATATGCTTCTTATACAAGTTGTGAGTTTGCAAAATATCTTGTTTTAAATATTTTGGAGTATGATTGAGAAGTAAAGATATCGAGAACATATATTTTCGAAAATTCGTGAGTTTATATTGTTATATTGACAGAAGACGTATGTGCTGTAATTATATTGATTCAAGCGTGGAGGAAAGCATGTTAGCAGATGAAATCAAAGCGGGGGAATCATCCAATATAGAATTTAAGGTAGAGGTACCTAAAAAGAGCGAAAAGTATATAAAAAGTGTTGTAGCTTTTGCTAATACAGCAGGTGGAAAGATTATTATTGGTGTTGATGATAAAAGTCATGAGATTGTGGGTGTTGATCCTAATGAGGTGTTTAAAATAATTGATGGAATAACAAATACAATTTCAGATATGTGTTACCCGCAAATTTTTCCTAATATTGGAGTTGATACGATTGAGGGGAAATGTGTTATTGTGGTAGAAATTTATCCGGGTGCAAATAGACCTTATTACATCAAAACACTTGGAAAAGAGTCAGGGACATTTATCAGAGTATCAGGAACATCAAGACCGGCAGATGACACAATAATTAAGGATTTGGATTTTCAGGGAACAAATCGTTCTTTTGACGAAATGGTCTGTGTTGAACAAAAGTATGATGCAGAACAGGCAGAAAAATTATGTGCTGCTATCAAAAAGTATATGGTAGATGCGGCAAAGACGAAAGCAGAAAAAGAAAAGGTTCGTGATGTAACAGTTCAAAATTTGATTAACTGGGGAGTAATCAAGAATTTGGAGGGAACGCTGGTTCCTACAAATGCTTTTGTAATGCTTACAAATAACCCGTTCCCATTTGTTAAAATACAGTGTGCATTATTCAAAGGTGTTGAAAGAGTTGTTTTTATTGATAAAAGAGATTTTGAAGGACCGCTTTATGAACAAATTGAAGAAGCTTACAAATTCGTTTTGAAACATATTAATCTGGGAGCAGAAATAAATGGATTGGTCAGAACGGATTCGTATGAATTGCCTACAGAAGCAATTAGGGAAGCAATCGTAAATGCTACGACACATCGAAATTTTTTGGACAGGGCATGTGTGCAGGTCGCAGTTTATGATGACAGAGTTGAAATTACTTCGCCAGGAATGTTGTGTGGAGGTTTGACGATAGAACAGATAAAAGAAGGCGGCTCTAAAATTCGCAATCGCTGTATTGCTGAAGTATTTAGCAGAATGAGAATTATTGAAAGCTGGGGAACTGGTGTAAAGAGAATGTTTAGTTCCTGTCGGGAATATGGAATCAAGGAACCGGAATTAAAAGAAATTGGAGATAGTTTTAGAGTGAACTTATACAGACCGTCGTATAGTGAAGTTCACCAAAGTTCACCAAAAAGTTCACCAAAAAGTTCACCAATGAAATTGAATGCAACACAACAGAAAATCGTAAATATGATTGCAGATAATTCAAAGATAACACAAACTGTGATGGCAGAACGATTAGGAATTACAGCAAGAGCAGTTAAGAAAAATATAAAAGAACTGGCAGAAATGAATGTGTTAGAGAGGGTTGGAACAGCACGAAGTGGCTATTGGAATTTAAAAATGTAAGGAAAAATCTCATGAAGTATGAGAACAATAGGTAGATCTTTGTGTGTTTTGGCAAAGTAGAACCAGGATACGTTAGCATCCTTTGCATCCATTTCCCCTCGTCCACGCATGTTGAGACGGCTGTATTACTTTCCAAGGGCGAGGGCGACTCGAGCATGATTGCCATTGACACCATCGCCGTGGAGAACGAGGTTGCAGACAATATGTATCAGCGGTCAGAGCTGGACTATCTGATTTACAATGATCCGATTGGATATGCAGACTTGATATTGAACGGTGATCCCAAAATTTATCTAAAAACTGTAACTGAATGTAAACCCTTAGATTAAAACGCAGCCCTCTGCCTTTTCATTGGCAGAGGGCCGTTTTTTGCTTAACAGTTATTGAGCATCCCTTAATTGCTCTACAACACTGCATTTTGCTGCGTTGTCATACATCATGCAGGGGATCAGCCACCCCAGCAGAAGAAATACCGGAATTGTCAGCAGGACAGGCAGAATGGTGAATCGATACTCAAAGAACCAGAACATAATGCCCAGCATTTTTCCCGCAAGAGGTCCCACCGCCAGCGACAGAATAAAAGCCACCGCCACGGAGGACATTGCGTAAAACAATCCCTCGTAGATCAGCATGGTTTTGAGCTGCCGGTTCGTCATTCCTACAGCCTGAAGCACAGCAAATTCACGGCGGCGGGAAAGAATACCGGTCATCATGGCGTTGAAGAAATTTAAGAGTCCCACCAGCCCAATGATAGCACAGAGGATACCACCTATCAGAAGGAACATCTGCCGGTACTGAGCAAATTCAGAGCGAGCCGTGGCCTTGCTTTCATACATCAAGGGCGAAAACTCACCGGCAGTGAGCTTCGATAGATATTGCTCTGCTTCGGCCTCGTCAACTTCGTCCGCTGTGTCGAACAGGTAGAGCATCGGAATGGCTGCACCACCGCTGTCCCTCTGTGCGGTGTCCACAGACAAAACTACGTCATATCCAATACCACCATAACGATAACTCATGGAATTCGGAAGTTCTACCAAGGCGCAGACCGTGTACTCTACATCTCTGGCTCCATACAATTTTGCCTGAAGGTACTCCTCCGGTGTATCTTCGGTGCGGAGTTCTCCGGTGAGGCTGTCGATATATTTCACATCATCCGCATAGGTAGCGGTGATTGTGTCTCCCACCTTGGGGTAGTATTCAGGATTGGGCAGATTGCCGTAGTCATCTAAGGAAACCGCAATGGCAATGGCGTTATTGTCCGGCTCCAGCATAGGAGAAATATCTCCGTCGAGCACTTGCAGCTTGTCAAACAGACTGTTATCCAGAGCCTCGATTCTGGTATCTCCCATCACCATATTGCCCCGGTGCTCCAGACGGCTCATATGGCTGTCCAACTGCTCGGCGCTTTCGTACCTTGCATAGTCCTGCCGCAGAGCATCCTCCGTCATCCACAGGTAGGCGATTTTTCGCACAGCATATCCCGTGCCGGAAAGACTGGCCTTTGTGTTTGCTGCGATCTCCTCGATCTGTTCTGGCGTGATGAATTCATCTGCCGGGTTGTAACGGAAATAGTCGGGCGTGCTGACGATAAAATCGGCGCAGGTCATGGTGGATACATACTTCTCCATGCTGAAGCCGCCCACAAAGGCACACAGCGCATTGAACAGTGTCACCGACAGTGCCAGAGACACCACCACCAGTACCGTCTTTTTCTTGTTTCGTCCCAGATTGGCAAAGGCCATCTGATGGAGCTTCGCTCCCCGGGTACTGCGCCGTTTTTTCTTCGTCTGCATCGCATCCGTATATTTGGTAGCCTCCACCGGAGAAACCTTGGCTGCCATTTTTCCGGGCTTGGAGCAGGACAAGAGCACTGTCAGCAGAGCAAACAGCACGGAGCCAACAAAGATCACAGGCGAGGTGCTGATGGTAGTGATGCCCACCCCCAACTGGGTGGAGCGCAAGACAACAGGTACCAGAACAGCGCCGATGCCGTAGCCCAGCAGCAGCCCTGCCGGAATGCCGATCAGACAAAGCAGAAGTGCCTGCTGGCGAATGATACGTTTGAGCTGCCGGGGCGTTGTGCCAATGGTTTTCAGAAGTCCGTAAAACCGGATATCCCCTACAACAGAGATCTGGAAAATGTTATAGATGATAAGATACCCAGTGAAAATCACCAGCAGCAAAAAAGCTGCTATGGCGATCACAAGTTCCGGATCAAGCTTCGACTCCAGCTGGGATGAGGTATATCCCCAGTTGACGCCGATCCGGACGCTGTTGGGATCGGTATAGCTGTCCCATGTGTAACCAAGATCGGTATCCACCTGCTCCATCTGCCCTTGAATGTTTGTGCCGGAGGCCAGCATGACATTCAAATCGGTGCGGAAAGGCTGTAAACCTGTTTTCACTGCCTGCGCTTCGATGTCATCTGCGTAATCACGGCTGATGTTGATGTAATGAACAGGCATTAGTTCATCATAGTCCCAATAGCCCACCAGCGTAAAGGTATCTGTTACAGTAAAGGCGGTTTGATCCTTGTCCGTAATGGAATAGGAAACCGTGACCTCGGCGCCCAGCTCCGGCGTTACGCCAAGCAGCTGCAACGCTGCCGTATCCATGGCTACCTCTTTGCCGCTTTCGGGCATCCGTCCGGTAGTAGGGGTTGCATAGCTCCATTTAGTGCAGTTGGCATCCATGTAGCTGATCTCTGCCGGTATTTTGGCAAAGACCCCCTCCGCAGTGATACCGATTACCTTCCGTGCCCCCGTAGCCTTCACCTTTGGGTGGGCAGCGATACGTTCCGCCTGCTCGGGGGAAACATCTTTAAAGGTACCGTGTGCATAGCCGCCTACCTGCCGAAACTGGTAGGTTTCATAACTGGCGTTCAGTGACAAGACAATGGTGAACATGGACGTAAATAGCAGCGTTGTCAGCGCAATGGCAAAAATAGCGATCAGATTGCGGCGACGGTTCGCATAAAGAGATTTTAAGCTGAGCTTTCGAATACATTTTCTGTTTTTGACATTCATCGTAGCCACCTCCCGTTAGTTTTGGGAGACGATCCGACCATCTTCGATACGGATAATGCGGTCTGCCATCTGCGCAATTTCTTCGTTGTGAGTGATCATTACGATTGTCTGGGCGAACTTTTGACTGGTGACTTTCAAAAGGCTCAATACATCCTGGCTGGTTTTGGAATCCAGATTGCCGGTGGGTTCATCTGCCAGAATGATAGCGGGTGCTGCCGCCAGCGCACGGGCAATGGCTACCCGCTGCTGTTGACCGCCTGAGAGCTGATTGGGCAGCGCATCCAGACGATCATCCAGCCCAAGTGTCTGTACAATCTGCTGTACGAAATCCTTATTGACCTTGCCACCGTCCAGCTCAATGGGTAGAACAATATTTTCATACACATTCAGCACCGGAACAAGATTATATGCTTGGAACACAAAGCCGATTTTCCTGCGGCGGAAGATGGTCAGCGCTTCCTCCTTCAGGGAGAAAATATCCTGTCCGTCCACCATGACCGTGCCGCTTGTAGGGCGATCCAGCCCGCCCAGCATGTGCAGCAGCGTGGATTTGCCGGAGCCGGATGTGCCGACAATTGCAACAAATTCGCCCTTCTTTACACTTAAATCAACTCCATCCAACGCATGAACTGCGTTATTGCCGGAGCCATAAATCTTTTTCAGGTTTTTTGCCTGTAAAACTTCCATAAATGAGTACCTCCATGAAAAAATCTGTATGTATGAAAGAAAATGATCCTTTGATACATACAGATTATCGCATAGGAATCTTTCCACATTCTTTCCGGCGAAAAATGAAATCTAACAGTTTTGATAGAATTGTTGTTATTTCGGCAGAAATATGGAAAACGTACTTCCTTTTCCCGGAACGGAAGCAACCTTGATATAACCGCCCTCGCCGGATATGATCTGTCGGGCAAGGTATAAGCCGATGCCGACTCCTTCTTGTTTCTGCACACTATTTGAGCGGTAAAAGCGAGCAAATATCTTCGCTTGCTCAGTTTCCGGTATGCCTAAACCGGTATCCGATATATCGATCCTTGCAAACATTTCATAGCTTACGGCAGAAATAGTAATGGTGCCATGCTCTGTATATTTGATGGCGTTGTCTACGATATTAGCCAGCGCTTCCGCTGTCCATTTGAAGTCGAATACAGCAAAAGCATCTGTATCCTGCATTTGCAAAGACAATCCTTTTTCAGAAGCCTTGGCGGCATATTGTTCTACTACGCTTTCAAGCAGCGGCTGCAGCGCTGCTTGCTGAGGGGAGAGTGAAATGATCCCGTTTTCCAGTCTGGAAAGCTTTACGAGAGAATCGATCAGAAATCGCAGCTTTTCCGATTGTTTGTACAGCGCCTCCACATTTGCCTTCGCCGATGCAGGCAGAGTTTCCTCCATCAAAAGCTCGCTGTATAACAGCAGATTTGCAATCGGCGTTTTCGTCTGGTGGGAAATGTCCGCAATCAAGGTTTTGATTTTGTCTTTTTCCTGCGCTACATTTCGAGAAGATGCTTCTGCGGCAGAAAGATAGTGTGCAAACTTCGTTTCCAAAGCAGACTGCCGGCTTTCATCAAAATTGGTTTCAGAAAAGGAGCCGGTCATGGCAGCGTCCAGCATTCTTTCGATTTCTTCCATCGTTTTTCTGGTCTTTCTCCGCTCCCATAATACAATAGCTGCCGCCGCCAGAAAACACAGCAGCAGGATCACAATGCCTGTTTTATTCATCTTTTGTCACCCAGCTATAACCGATTCCATAGACGGTTTTAATGTATTTCTGTGCGCCAAGCTTATCCCTCAGACGCTTGATCGTAACAGACAAAGCATTTTCATCCACATATTCTGCGCCATCTGTCCAGATCCGGTCGACAAGGTCTCCACGGGTCATGGTTCGACCACGGTTTTCAACAAGCAGACGCAGTAATTTTTGTTCTGTTTTACTCAATTCCACTTTTGAATCTTCCACATAAAAGGTCATATCCTCAAAGTCAAAGTGAAATAGATCAATATGGATCGGCGCATTTTTATGGCTTGACGCTTGCTTTCGCAGTTGGGTATTCACCCTTGCCCGCAAAACCGAAAGAGAAAAGGGCTTGGTGATGTAATCATCAGCACCTCTCTCCAGTCCGTCTACGATGTCCAGATCGGTGTCATTGGCAGTCAGCAGAATAACAGGAATCCCGGGCATGTTTTCCTTGACCTCCCGGAGCAGCTCAAGCCCACTGCCATCCGGCAGGTTGATATCCAACAGGATCAGGGACACACCGCCGCAAAGCAGCTGCTCCTTCGCCGTTTTTAGGTCTTGGCAGGAAATGATCTGCCGAGCATCTGCTTTCAGTGCTTTGCATAAGCCTTGATTCAAACCGATATCATCTTCAACAATCAGTAATTGCTCCATATATCTCACTCCCTCGTTATTCAAAGGCCACTATCGTTTCCTTTGGCAGTTTCTCATTTTCACAGTTCAGAAGATAGGCTGCCTGGTCCTATGTCAAGATTTAGTACAAGTTAAAATGAGAAACTTTTCCCATTTTAACCCGCCAGAAGCTCAGCCTCAGTGTGTGTTCTTTTATACAATCGTTCGAATTCATTTGGTGACATATAGTTACAATGGCTATGAATTCGTTTCGTATTGTAGAAAGCTTCCAGATATTCGAAAATCAAGCGGTATGCCTGCTTGTAATCGTGAATTTTAAAGCGGTTGAGCCATTCACGTTTGATAATCGAATGGAAGGATTCAATGCAGGCATTATCCCACGGAAATGCTTTCTTTGAGTAACTACGCTGCATATTTTCTGTTACTTTTTTATATTCCGTCGCAACGTACTGACTGCCACGATCAAAGTGAATGATCAATGGCTGGTCGATATTTCGGCGAGCTTTGGCTTTGTTTATCGTATCAATCACGCAGGATACTTCCAGTGTTTTTGAAAGTGTCCATGCTATGATTTTTTTGGAAAATAAATCCATAATACTGGTCAGATAGACAAATCCGTCTATTGTCCAGATGTAGGTGATATCCGAACACCAGACGGCATTCGGGCGGTCAGGATTAAACTGCTCATCGAGGATATTTTGTAATTCAGTGCTGAAATCAGAATCTTTTGTGGTAATTGTCCATGGCTTGCTCCACTGGGCACGGATTCCCATTTGACGCATGTATGTACCAACAGTTCTTTCCGAAATGACTTCACCGGTTTTCCGCAATTCTACAGTGATTTTCGGAGCACCGTAGTTCTGCTTGGAATCATCATATATATCCTGTATTTTTACTTTTACAGATTCACGGCGTTTTTCTGTATCAGAAGGCACGCGGTGGAGCCATGCACGATATCCTGAACGTGAGACACCTAAAAATTTCAACATTCCGGAGACGGAAAACCGGCGTCCAGCCTTTTGGGCAGCTTCCGTCTTCTCAGACACTTCGAGATAAATGTCTTGATAATACCGGATTGCATCAAGTTTAAATTGTTTGTCATGTTGCATTGCCATATGAGATCCTCCTTCAGCATGTCTCTATTGTACCATGTTAATATGTATTTGGAATTTCTCATTTTGGCTTGTACTATTTATATTCTAGCATCAAATCAGATTACTAAAAGCACAAGATATTAAGAAGTAATGCGGTAAGGTTAAATTTTTTGTTATGTTTATTTGTATAGCAATCCTTTTGGTGCACTAAATTTAATAATAGGGAACTTTTGCGACAAACAACATGTCGAAAAGTTCCCTAAACAATTCTTGATAATTAGGGAACCTTTTAATATAATATATAGCATAAAAGTTCCCTAAAAAGAGAGAGGTGAAATGAATGGGAGCAAATTATTCAGAAATTCAAGAATTATTACAGCAAAAAGCGGATATACAGGCGAGGCTTAATCTGATGCCATATGATGGAAATCCGGAAATTAAGGAATCAAATGGTTCAAAATATTTGTATATGCGTAAGCGAGCAGCAGGTAAATTGACCTCTACTTATGTAGACGTATATTCAGATGAACTATATCAGTTACTTTTGCGTAATGCCAAGGAACGCAAAGATTTAAATAAAGCCATTCGTAAAATCAATAAAGATTTAGCGGCATTTGGTTACGAAGATAAAGAACTTTCAGCGAGAGTATTACAAAATTTGGATTTTGCCAGAGCAAATTTGAAAGCGAACATTTATGATCAGGCAGTGTTAGAAGGTGTCGCAACGACATTTCCGCAAACGGAGGATATTATCGAGAATGGACAAGTCCATGGGGTATCGGCTACGGATGTGCAGAAGATTCTTAATTTGAAACACGCCTGGGAATTTATCTTAGATAGAGATGTGATTCAGAGTGAAAGTAATTATCATATGCTTTGTCATATTGCAAAGTTGGTTAATGAAGGTTTCTTTTATGATGGAGGTCGTATTCGTGGTATTCCTGTGCAGATAGGCGGAACAAACTATGTACCACCATTACCTATTGAAACAGTGGTTATCGAGCGAATAGATGAAATTAGAAGTCAGGATAAAGAGCCAATAGAGATAGCGATTGAGTTATGTATGTACTGTATGAAAACGCAGGTGTTCAAAGATGGAAATAAGCGAGCATCGGTTATTTTTGCCAATCATTATCTGATTGCACAAGGTATGGGATTTTTAGTTATACCGGAAAAGGATGTACCGGAATTTAAGAAGTTATTGGTGCAATATTATGAAGGTGAGCCACTAGAGGTCATTGGCGCATTCTTAAAAGAGCGTTGTTGGAAGAAGTTTTAGAATGTTATTGAAACGTAAAGTGGATATTGAAACTGCAAAAGCGGACATTGAGGGTGTTAACTCCATGAAGGTTTCCAATCTGTATATCTCACAGGTAAAGAGAAAATGCGGAATTGAGGTTGGAAAGAATTTGCGCGTTGCAACGAGGAGAATGGACTGCTTGCAGGGCAATTCGACGACTGCCGCGACAGACTTGGAACTTGTTTCAAGTCCTAATTCATGACAATAGAATGCTCGCAGAGCGTGCATTCTATTGTTTACCTAAAAATGAAGATAGCAGGCAACCGCAGTGTCCAGAAGATAAAGAGAGTGCAATTGTGGAGGCATTGAAGCATTTTAAGATGAATAGTTAATAAAGAGAGGTGCAGATGCTATGCCAGGTATACTCGTGGTTGAAGATGATGAAAATTTAAATCGTGGAATTACATTCTCACTGAAAAAATCCGGATATGAGGTTTTTTCAGCAGAATCAGTGAAAAAAGCGAAAAGAATTGCAAGTGATAATAATGTGGATGTTACCATTTGTGATGTGAATCTTCCGGATGGGAATGGACTGGAATTTGTAAGGTGGATGAGATGCAATTATAATACATACATTATTTGTCTTACAGCACTAGATCAGGAGATGGATCAGGTCATGGGATATGAAGCAGGGGCAGATGATTATATTACAAAGCCGTTTAGTCTTTCGGTACTTCTTTTGAAAATAGAAGCACATTTCCGCCGCAGACAGGAGAAAACGGAAGCCGGAAAGATGATTTCGGGAGATATCGTATTTATCGCAGGAGAAATGAAAGTCTTGATAAAGAGTCGTGAAATCAGTCTGACAAAAACGGAGTTGAAAATGCTGACTTTTTTTCTTCAGAATCCGAAAAAGATTCTTTCAAAAACACAAATATTGGAAAATGTGTTTGATCTGGAAG
Source organism: Gallintestinimicrobium propionicum (assembly GCF_025567525.1). Lineage (NCBI taxonomy): Bacteria > Bacillati > Bacillota > Clostridia > Lachnospirales > Lachnospiraceae > Gallintestinimicrobium > Gallintestinimicrobium propionicum. The sequence goes on from NZ_JAOQJY010000019.1 coordinate 37,649, forward strand.
GGGATTTTGTGGATGAAAATACAATCGCTGTCAATATCAGAAGACTCCGTGAGAAAATTGAAGACAATCCGGCTGCACCGGTCTATATAAAAAATATCAGAGGTCTTGGGTATATATGGAATCAGGAAGTAGGGCAGTGACAAAGAGATATCGCAAGAAGATTACAGTAGTGCTCTCCTTAGTAGTGCCTGTCATAGTATTGTTTGCAATATTAAATTGCTTTACCACGTATGTGTTTTATGAAGATTATAAATATAAAATGAATCTTATGACAGACATTGCTGCAAAGGAAGAATTTTCCGGGCTGGATGCTGTTTCGGAATTGCTTAAGGATAAGGATATTGAAACTAACGAACAGGGAAGGCGATTATTGGAGCAATATGGATACTGGGGGAATAAAGGGAATGCATTTTATTCGCAATTCCGGCATCAGGTTATGGTGACCGGTGCTGTAAGCACTGTGATATGCGTGCTTCTTTTGACTTTTTTACTTTATTGGAAGAAAAAAGAAGATGCGTGTCATCAGAAAATTTTAGACCAGTTGGAAGAAATTCTGATCAGATTCCGTGAAAATAAATTTGATGCTTTACTGAAAACGGAAAATCCAGCAGAACTGGAAAAATTGAATGACCAGCTTGAAGCAATCGGACATCATATTCAGTTGCTAAAGGAAGAAGCACGGGAAGAAAAAGAGAGCACGAAAGAAATGGTTTCTGATATTTCTCACCAGTTAAAGACACCGGTTGCAGCTTTGGATACATGTTTTAGTGTGCTGATGCAGAATGACTTAAGTGCCACAGAACAGGAGGAGTTTCGTATCCGTTGTCGGAGTGCTCTGGATGGACTGGAGACATTATTGCAGTCGCTTCTTGAAATATCCAAGATGGAAACTGGATTGATTCAGATGAATAAGAAAAAACTTACGCTTATGGATACTGTCATATCTGCTGTGAACCGCACTTATCCTAAAGCGGATGAAAAAGAAATTGAATTCGTTTTTGACTATGAAAAAGAGCTGGAAACATGCACGATTATGCAGGATAAAAGGTGGCTTGGTGAAGCTGTGATCAACGTTTTAGATAATGCAATCAAGTACAGTCCGTGTGGTTCAAAAATATTTATCCGGTTACAAAAAAGAAACGATCTTGTAAGAATGGAAATTGAGGATCAGGGAATTGGTATTCCGCAGAATGAGTATCACAAAATTTTTCAACGATTTTACAGAGGAAGTTCCAAGGAGGTCATGGAAAAGAGTGGTACAGGAATCGGACTTTTTCTATCGAGAGAAATTATCGAAAAACACGCAGGTACGATTACGGTAACCTCCGGCAAAAAGAAAAAAGGAAGCACGTTTGTGATTCAATTACCATATGTTGGTTAAATTTTAAGTGAGCAGAAATCTTACAATTCTGTAAGACTTCTGCTCGTTTTTTGAAAGTGAAATGAAAGATTGCCCTGATACAATTTGGATATAGGATGAAAAGGAGGCAACACATGAGTGTGATATTAGAAACCAAGCAGCTTTGTAAGTTTTATGGCGCAGGTGAGAATCAGGTCAAAGCGGTCAATCAGGTGGACATTCAGATTGAGCAGGGAGAATTTGTCGCAATTGTTGGAAAGTCAGGTTCCGGTAAAAGTACATTACTTCATATGCTTGGAGGGCTAGACACCCCGACAAAAGGCAGTGTTACTTTAGCAGGGAAAGATTTATACAGGATGAAGGAAGATGCCCTTGCTGTTTTCCGCAGAAGAAAAATCGGATTTGTTTTTCAGGCATTTAATCTGGTTTCATCTGTTAATGTCTGGGAAAATATTGTACTGCCACTGGGGCTGGATGGAAGAAAAGTGGATGAAGCGTATGTAAATGATATTATTGCAACTCTGGGGATTGAAAACCGGATTTATAATCTGCCAAATCAGTTATCCGGAGGACAGCAGCAGAGAGTAGCAATTGCAAGAGCACTGGTGAATCGTCCGGAAATTATATTTGCAGATGAGCCGACAGGAAATCTTGATTCTAAGACCAGTGATGAGGTAATCGCTCTGCTTAAGATGACAGCAAAAAAATATGGACAGACAATTGTAATGATTACCCATGATGACGAAATTGCACAGGTCGCTGACCGTATTCTGGTGATTGAGGACGGACAGGTGGTGGATTTCAGATGAAGACAATAAGCAGGATTGCATATAGCAATGACAAAAAGAACAAGACAAGAAGTATACTGATTATGATGTCCATATGTCTGACCACGATGCTGCTTGTGATTATCAGTACTGTGGGAAATGGAATGATACGTTTGCAGAAAAGTCAGGCGGCAGGCTCATATGGAAGCAATTATGGTCTGTTTGTCGCAGCAGATGCCTCGCAGTTAAAGGAAGTAAGCCGCCGTGCAGAAATAGATGTAATAGGAATTATGTGTACAGAAGGCATCATAAAAGGCAATGAAAAAGGCGGGTTTGTCTGCATGGATGAGACTGCAAGAAAAATGCTTCCCTATAATAAGGAATATGAGTTAAAGGAAGGAAAGTATCCGGAAAAAATGCAGGAAATTGCCGCCGGAAGAGCTTTTTTTCGTGCAATGGGATATGATGATGTAAAGGTCGGAGATACGGTTACACTGGATTACCGCGCAGGGATGCAGTCAGAATATAAGCCGGAAGAGTTTGTTGTCAGCGGAATCCTATATGATCGGGATGAGTATACCATCGAGGCATCTTATGTTGCTTTCGGGTCACAGGAGTTTTATGATGAGCACGCCGCAGAGAATGACAGACAGTATAATATCTATTTTACGTTAAACGATTCTGCAAATGTATCTATGAATAATATTGAACCGGTTATAAAGCAGATTGCAGCAGCTTGTGGAATCGAAGAAAAAAACGTTATAGTCAATGATCTCTATTTGCAATGGGTCTTGCAGCCGAGTTATGAAACGATTGCGGTATGCGGGGTTTTGATTCTTGCAATTGTACTTTTCTCTGTTGTGGTCATTTATAATATTTTTCAGGTCGGTATTGTCAACAAGATACAGGAGTATGGAAAAATCAAGGCTCTGGGAGCGACAAAAAAGCAGATGAAACAACTGATCTTCAGAGAGGGTATGTTTTTGACAATTTTTTCAATACCGGTTGGATTGCTTCTTGGTTTTCTGATTGCAAAATGCGGTTTTAACTGGCTGGTAGAACAGGGAAACCTTGTATCAACCGGAACGGGCTCTATGGGAGTCCAAAATCAGCAGATGCCACTGTTTTCCCTGCCTGTTATGCTTCTATGTATTTTCGTGTCATTTTTTACCGTTGCTTTGGCGCTGCGTAAACCAATGAAAATTGTTTCACGGATTTCACCTATCGAAGCAACACGGTATTTAGAAAATGCAGAAACACACAAAAAAAGAAAACGAAATGGCAGAAAAAATGTCACCGTGTTTTCTATGGCAATGGCAAATATAACGGGTAATCCAAAAAGAACCATTGGTACCATCCTCACACTGGGGCTTTCCTGCGCATTGTTTGTGATTATCTCTAATTATGTAGGAAATATTGATACGGAGCATGAAGCACGTCTTTCCGTTAATCATGGACAATTTGAACTGCAGCTTGACTATTCTGCTGAGTACGATGAAAGATATCCGGAGAATAATCTGGATACGATTCTGACGGATAATCCATTGAATGATTCAATGATTGAAGAAATCAAAAGCATTCCAGGAGTGACAGATGTCATGACGAGAGAGATTGTCTCTGTAAATCTGAACGGAACAAGATTTCCGGCTGATATTGTGAGTAAAAATGATTTTGATTTTATGCGCCAGGACGGGGATATTGGCTCTATGGACTATGATCAGGCGGTAAAGAATGGTGAAATTTTCTTTGGTTGGTCAACGTGGATGGAACAAGATGGATATGCTCCGGGTGAATCCATTGCATTTGACTTTGAGAATGGAAGTGAAACCTATACCTATCAGGGAAAGATTGCAGGATCTTTTGTAAGTGCGGACACTTATCTTGTCATTCCGGAAGGTGTATATCGTTCCATGAATCCGAGAGGAACAGCCTATGGCTATCTGTGGGTGGACTGTGATAAAAAAGATGTGGCATCTGTAGAACAAAGTCTGAATACTTTGATTTCTAATACTTCGCATATAAAAATGGATACTTATCATGCGCAGTTACAATCTGCCGAATTTGCAAGCAGCATGATGAAGCTTGGCTGTTATCTGTTTATGGCTATTGTAGGACTCATCGGGTTTATGAATATGGCGAATACCATGATCATGAATATTACGACAAAAAAGCAGGAATATGGTATATTACAGGCTGTGGGTATGACAAATAAACAATTAAATTTATGCCTGCAGTTACAGGGACTGATTTTTACGGTTGGTACCATATGCGTAGCTTTGATCATTGGTCTGCCGCTCGGCTATGCACTTTTTTCCTATGCAAAACATAATGGAATATTTGGAATGAATATCTATCATGTTCCAATCGTACCAATTTTTATTATGATTTTTTTGGTCGGTCTGTTGCAGATTGTACTTTCCTGCGTTTTAAGCAGTAATCTGAAAAAGGAAACGCTGGTAGAAAGAATAAGGTATCAGGGATAGCAAGTAATCTATATGAATCTGAGATGCTGAGTATACAAAAGCTTTTGAATTTTTTAGGAGATGAAGCAAATGGGAGAATAGTAATTCCAAGCCGGATATTGAACTGCTGGCACCAATTGCAAGACTGCTTGATATTTCTGTAGTGACGAAATCTGAACTTGCGGATATGATGAACAGTTTTATTTCAGATGATGATGAAAAATGGCTTATGTTTAATGCAAAATTTAGTAGTGCAGATGAGGTTTACGAGTCTGTTTACAGGCAGGCAAAGTCATCAATATATGTCGTTGATAATTACATTGGATTAAGAACGCTGGTGCATCTTAAGAATTCTCCGACAGGAGTAGATATTATTTTATTCAGCGATAATGTTGGAAATAATAAATTTCACAACATAGAATATACGGATTTCCGTAAGGAATAGCCAACTGTAAAACTGTCAATGAAGAAGACTGGTGGCATATTCCATGATCGGTTTATCGTGTTGGATTATGGAACGGCGAATGAGAGAGTCTTTCTGTGTGGTGCTTCTTCCAAGGATGCCGGGGCTAGAATAACAAGCATCGTTGAGGATTACGGAATAGCCAAATACAACTCTGTTATTGCAGAGGATGAAGTGGAAGAGGCAATCGCAGATTTGAAGTCTCGGGTATATGAACTTAAGAAAATTCGGCTTATAAGAAAGAGAGAATTTAACTAATGCTATTGGACCTTCGGACATTGGGAATAAAACCTGATGTTCGGAGGCTTTTTGTTTATGACAATAGAATGTTTGCGGAGCGTGCATTCTATTGTATACAGAAAAAAATTTCGCGGATATAATAAACACGACATATAGCTGTCGTGTTGAATCAAGTATGATATGTATGGAGTGTAAGAAACGATGAAAATAGATAGACTTATCGGTATATTGTCAATCTTACTGCAGGAAGAAAAGACAACGGCTCCTGAACTGGCAGAAAGATTTGAGGTATCTCGAAGGACAATAAATCGGGATATTGAAGATCTTTGTAAAGCGGGTATTCCTATAAAAACTGCACAGGGTACCGGCGGTGGTATTAGTATTATGGATGGATATCGTATGGACAGGACGATTTTGAGTTCCAAAGATATGCAGATGATTCTTGCGGGTTTGCGGAGTCTTGACAGTGTGAGCGGAAGCAGATACTACAGTCAGCTGATGGAGAAAATCCAGACCGGATCATCAGAGTTCATCAGTGGAAGAGACTCTATGCTGATTGACTTATCTTCATGGTATAAGGGTTCTCTTGCTCCAAAGATCGAGGTAATACAGAGTGCAATAGAAAACAGGCGCATCATACGATTTAAGTATTATGCTCCGTCCGGAGAGAGCAAGCGAAGGGTAGAACCATATTATCTGGTTTTCCAGTGGTCGAGCTGGTATGTATGGGGGTGGTGTTTAGAACGTAAAGATTACAGGCTGTTCAAACTGAACCGTATGGATTGTGTTGTTGAAACGGACCGTGGATTTCTGTGCAGAGATGTACCAATGCCGGATTTGTCAAATGAGAAGATATTTCCGGGTGGGATAAAGGTAAAAGCTCTTTTCACACCGAATATGAAGTGGCGGCTGGTTGAAGAATTTGGACCGAACTGCTTTACAGAAACAGACGATGGAAGGCTGCTCTTTTCAGCAGACTATACGGATATGGAAAACCTTGTGACATGGCTTATGACATTTGGAGCAAAAGTAGAGGTGCTTGAGCCGGAAGAAGTGCGGGGCATTATTCGCAGGAATGCAGAGGAAATAATAAAAATCTATGGAGGATTAGGAAAATGATGTTTGATTATAAAAAGGAATACAAGGAATTTTATATGCCGAAGGGAACACCGTCTATTGTCAGAGTCCCGAAAATGAATTATATAGCAGTGAGAGGAAGCGGCAATCCAAATGATGAAGATGGAGAATATAAGCAGGCTATCGGCCTTCTGTATGGAATTGCATTTACGATTAAAATGAGCAAAAAGGAAGATCATCAGATTGATGGATATTTCGATTATGTCGTGCCGCCATTAGAGGGATTCTGGTGGCAGGGTGAGCGGCGTCCGGGGGACGCCATGCTGCGAACCGACCGAACCGGCAGGCGAGACGGAGTATCCGGAATTGATTATGCTCGTAAGGAAGATTTTAAGTGGATCTCTGTTATTCGCTTGCCAGATTTTGTTACCAGGGAAGATTTCGACTGGGCTGTCAGGAAAGCTACGGCAAAGAAAAAACAGGATTTTTCTAAGGTTGAGTTTTTTTCCTATGAGGAGGGCTTATGTGTACAGTGTATGCATATCGGAGCGTATGACGATGAGCCTGCTACGGTAGATGCAATGCACAGATTTATGGAAGAACAGGGATATACACTTGATATAACGGATCAGAGAATGCACCACGAGATTTATCTGAGTGATGCGCGGAAGGTGGCGCCGGAGAAACTGAAGACTGTGGTCAGACATCCGATAAGGAAGGCTTAAAGGTATGGAATATATTAGAGTTACGAAAGAAAATCTTGAAAAGGAGCACATTTGCTGTGCCATTTCCAACAATAAAGATATTCAGGTATCATCAAAGAAGGCATGGCTTGCGGATAGATTTGATGAAGGTCTTGTGTTTCTTAAGAGTGTAGAACGCGGCAAGTGCTTTATTGAGTACATACCTGCGGAGTGTGCATGGAATCCAATCGAAGCACCTGGTTATATGTATATTAATTGTTTGTGGGTGTCTGGATCTTTCAAAGGTCATGGATATTCAAGTGACTTACTTTCCGAGTGTATTGAGGATAGCAAAGAAAAGGGGAAGGAAGGCCTATGTATTCTTGCGGCAGCAAGGAAAAAGCCATTTCTGGCCGATCCGAAGTTTCTAAAATATAAAGGATTTGAAGCTTGTGATGAGGCTGATAATGGAATCCAGCTATGGTATCTGCCATTTGAAGAGAAAACTGAGCCACCGGTGTTCAAGGAATGTGCAAAACATCCTCATATAAATGAACGTGGCTATGTTCTTTATTATACAAACCAATGTCCTTTCAATGCAAAGTATGTACCAATCCTGGAAGAAACCGCTCAGAAGAATGGCATTCCATTCAAGGCTGTGAAGATCGAAAGCAGGAAGGATGCTCAGAATGTACCAACACCGATCACGACTTATGCGCTATTTTGCGATGGGGAGTATGTTACGAATGAGCAGATGAATGATAAGAAATTCTTAAAGCTGGTGGGAAGATGTTATGGAGGACTTTCTTGAAGAGTTTATGGCAGAATGGGAAGGAGAAAAGTGATATGTTGGAAGTAAAATTTTACGATACAGTAGATGATTCACTATTGAAATTTGCAGTAATTATTTCACTGAGCAATGGCAAATGGGTATTTTGCAAACATAAGGAGCGAGATACCTATGAGGCTCCGGGAGGTCATCGTGAAGTTGGAGAAGATATTTTGGAAACTGCCAAGAGAGAACTTCAGGAAGAAACAGGTGCTATCCGGTTTGATATTAAGCCAATATGCGTTTATTCCGTTACGGGTAAGAATAGTGTAAATGAGACCGGTGAGGAAACATTTGGATTATTATGTTTTGCAGAAATAACGGAATTTTCTGGTAAGCTGGAAAGTGAGATGGAGAAGGTTGAACTTATGGATGAGTTGCCACAAAACTGGACTTATCCACTGATTCAGCCTAAATTGATTGAAAAGTATCTGCAGATAGAAAAGCAGTCTTACAGTCGGATACAGCTGGCAGCGAAACAGACTATAGAATACATAAAGAAAATTATCAAGCCGGGAATGAATTTACTCGAGATTCGAAAGTTATGTGAGGAAAAACTGTTAGAGTTGGGTGCAGATTCGTTCTGGTATTGGGATGTTGGTGCATTTGTATTTGCAGGAGATGAAACAACTGTTTCTGTATCTGGTAAGCAGTATGTAACTTCGGATAGAGTTATAGGAAATAACGATATTATAACCATTGATTTAAGTCCGCAGGCAGGTAATATCTGGGGAGACTATGCGAGAACTATTATTGTGGAAAATGGTAAGGTTGTAGAGGAAATAGGGCTGATTGAAAATCCGGAATGGAAAAGCGGTCTGCAGATGGAAGAAAAATTACATATAGAATTATTGCGTTTTGCCACGAAGGAAACAACCTGTGAGGAATTGTACTATCATATGAATAAGTACATCGTAGAAAATGGATTTTTGAATCTTGATTTTATGGGCAATCTGGGGCATTCCATTGTAAAAACCAAAGGTGATAGAGTTTACATTGAAAAAGGTAATGTGACGAAGCTTGGCGATGTGAAGTATTTTACATTTGAACCGCACATATCATTTCCAGATTCAAAGTATGGTTATAAAAAAGAGAATATTTATTACTTTGATGAAAACGGGCTGATGGAACTTTAAGATATAGATTGGATGAAAATGTGGTAACACATGGGGCGTATCGAAAGAAAGGTTATGCTGCAGATTGCCTAAATTTTGCCAAGAAAATTGCAGAAGAGAATCATTGCTACAAGATGATGTTGCTTACAGGTTCAAAGGAAGAAAGTACATTGAATTTCTATCGAAATGCCGGTTATAACAGTTCAGATAAAACCGCATTTATACAGTGGATTGATATATGAAATATGTATACACCTAAATCATTGGGGCAGAAAGTGAGTGTTTGAGTTATGACAGGAAAGTTAAGAAATATGACGTCAATTTACTTATTAAAGGATGATAAAGTACTGCTCTTATTCAGAAAGGGCGGAAGAGTTGTAAGTGATGTATGGACAGGTTCTGCCGGAGGTCATTTTGAAGAATTTGAGCTAAATGATGCAAAGGCTTGTGTATTAAGAGAGATGAATGAGGAACTAGGACTTTGTGAAGATAATATTCGGAATCTTTCTCTTAGATATGTTACCTTACGAAGAACGAAAGGGGAGATAAGACAAAATTACTATTTTTTCGCAATGCTTAATGAAGAAGTTAGTGATGATTTGGTCTCGAATGAAGGAGAATTGAACTGGTTTTCTCTAAAACAATTGGATGAACTGGAAATGCCATACACAGCAAGGTATGTTATGAATCATTATTGTTCAATAGGACAGTATTCAGACAAAATATATACAGGTGTAGCAAATGAGAATGAGGTTATATTTTTGGAATTGCCGGAGTTTTGAGGTAGTGACAGAGGTGAAGAATGATACAAAAATTTGTATATAAAAGAGCAACAATGGAAGATATCGATGAATTGGTAAGAACAAGAATAATTGTGCTTCGTGCAGCAAATAAGTTGCCAGATGATGAGGATATGTTCGTTGTGGAGAAAGAATCATATGCATATTATAGGCGTGCGTTGGAAACAGGAGAGCATATTGCATATTTGGTGTATGATAACGGGGCATTTGTCGGTGCAGGTGGTGTCAGTTTTTATCAGGTGATGCCGACATATCATAATCCGACTGGTAAAAAGGCGTATATTATGAATATGTATGCTGCACCGGAATATAGAAGACAGGGAATTGCAATTCACACATTGGATTTGCTGGTAAAGGATGCGAAGGAACAGGGTGTGCTACAGATTGCATTAGAGGCAACGTATATGGGACGACCGTTGTATGAGAGATACGGCTTTGCGAAAATGGAAGATGAAATGGAGCTGGTATGGTGAGTAAAAAAATGACAGAGTTACAACCTTGGGAATGTCTCATGAAGCGAATTGTCTGGAAACAATTAGGAGACATTTGTGATAAGAAGATACTTGATTTCGGCAGTGGTATCGGAGTAACTGCAAATTATTTGGCAGAGCATAATGATGTAACAGCCATTGAACCTGATGAAGATAGTGTAAAGGAAGGATGGGCAGATAACCAGTATACACAAATTACCGGAAGTACTGATGAACTGCGCAGATTTGCTGATGAGTCCTTTGATATGATTATCTGCCACAATGTATTAGAGTATGCACAGGACAGAGAGGATATTGTTAGGCAGTTTGCGAGGGTTCTGAAAACGGATGGAAAGATTTCGATTGTGAAACATAACCGTGCAGGAAGAGTTATGCAGATGGTTGTACTTTTAAATGATTTTGAGCATGCACATAGCTTGCTTGATGGAAATGATGGGATGACTTCCAAATATGGAGCTATTCATTATTATGAGGATGCAGATATTGAGAAATGGTGTCCGGAACTTGTGATTACGAAGACACTTGGTATGAGAACCTTCTGGGATATGCAACAAAATCAGGAGATTCATAAGGACACTGACTGGCAGGATAAAATGGTGGAGATAGAGATGAGGGTGTCTGATATGGATGGATATAAAGAAATTGCATTTTTTCATCATTTGATTATTGAAAAAAGATGGTGTTAATATGAAATATCAGATGATATTATAAGAGCCGATGTAATAGGTTCAGAGGACTATGAAGTAGAGATATCCTTAAGTAATGGAGAAGTTACAGATATGTATTGTTCATGTCCTTATGCATTAGATGGTAGAAACTGCAAGCATATGGCAGCAGTACTCTATGAATGGTCGGAAAATGAAGCGGAAGAAAAGAAAGATGAGGAAAATGCAATAAATACAGACTTGTTTCAGCCGGCATATACTGTAAATTCTCATAAGAAAAAACTGACTGCGGTTGAGGGACTTGTTAGCGGTGTTGTGGAAAGAGTTCAGAAGTAATATGGGACAAATAGCAAATGCAATTACGGTTCTTACCAGTTTTTTGCTGGGAAGATATATTGTAGAGCAGGAACAACAGGGAGCAGAAAGAGCTAAGTATGGAGCAAAAGTCCTGGATTCCTTGTCATTATATTTGACAGAAGAATACGGAAGAGGTTTCTCAAGAAGCAATATTGCGGGAATGCGGCAGTTCTATATGGCTTACAAAGACGGAGAGAATGAAATTATCCAATCGGGAATTGGACAATTGAACTTAGTTTAGATAGCACGACTTATGAGTCCTTTTTATTGGACTACAAGTGTGCTATTTTTATATTAACAAATAAACATGAACATCTATTAGAGAGAGAGGATGGGATTTATGAATAATGATTATACAAAATATGATACGAACGGTTACCATGACAGTCATTGTGAAGGTCCCAACTGTAATTGCGACAGCAGAAGATATGGATACGGAACTGAATTTAATGGATCCGCAGTTTTGGGAGTCGATGGATTTCTCCACCGAGGCTAACATTTTTTGATCAATGTAATTCTGTTGCTAGAGTGAAATGCTGCTTCTTAAGTTTGAGTGCATATCGAATAGGTTTTTCTAACATGGTATAAATCTTTTTATACTCGTATTCTCTCTTTTCATTCTGAGTTGTTATACACTTCATTGTAAAACCAATTTCTTCATCAGACCCGAGTAAATCATCGATACTACAATCACAACAAATCCAAATTGGCGAATTAGCAGGAACATTAAAATCTTCATAAATCAGCCCGTTCTTAAGAAATACTTGAACACATTTCATATCAAATGGAAGTTCCATTTTGACTTTTGTATGTCCTGCATTGCCTGATTCCCTTAAATATTCAGGAGGTGCACATTCATCTATATCAAATGAATCGAACTCATAAAAATGAAACATCTCATATTTCTTTCGCTTAATGTAATCAAAGATTGTCTGCATCACTATTATAATAATGGATGCTACAACACCTGTTACAATACCTGTCAAAACACTATCTAATGTCATGATAACCACCCGCTTTCAATTTTCTAATAAACTCATTATACTCTGAAAATTCCATTTACTAAAGTATCAGTTTCTGTTTGCCAGAACCATCTGCTCCATCATCAGCTGCATCTTCCTATTGAGGGAACGGACTTCGGCGGTTAGGGTCTCCAACTGTTCCTGCTGGTTCAGAACCATCTGGATCAGAAGGGACTTGTCAACGGTATTCAATTGTTCTTCGGTGTATCTGACTGCCATAGTGGAGCTCCTTTTCTTATTGGAGCCATTATAGCAGATATGCCACATTTCCGCCAGCCGGTGGCTGTTTTCCCTTCGTCATTATGACGGTGGAACAGTACTGAAAACCTGAGCAATCACTGCTTCCTTTCAGATTTTCAGTACTGTTGTCCACAATTGCCCTGCCTTCCCAGCCGCATGGGTGACAGAACAGAATCATTGTGAATAAACAGCGGACTGCAAGTCCAGCGAGATAAAACTGTCCACAAAAAATTTCTGCGAAATGGACAAAACTTAAAAGAGTTTCTTCGAATCCTCTGTCTGCTCTATCGGGTGTCTGGCAACAATCTCCAGTCCCTGCATGAGCATCGCGTACTGTTCCGGAGTAATTGCCAGTGCTTCTTCTTTGCTCCTTGACCAGTTGAAAGCACCGGTATCTAACCGTTTGTACAATAACAGGAAACCATCTTCCTCCAACAGGAGTCCCTTGATACGGTATGTTCTCTTGCCGCAGAACAGGAACAGGGTATTTCTGTCATAGGGATCTAAATGGAAATGGAAACGAATGATGTTTGCCAGTCCTTCCATGCCTCTGCGCAGATCCGTGTATCCGGTAGCAAGATATATTTTCTGAAATCCTGAAGCATCATTCAGCATGGCTGGCTGCTCCTATCAGATTTCTGAGGAACTCCGGTGAAGCGTCATTATAGAGAGCTATCGTGATTCCGCTTTCTGTATGAAGTGCTGCAGCTACAGAGGAATGTGTATGGGAGCCTTTAATCGGCATACTTTCTGTAGATGCTGTGAGTTCCACGAAAGAAGGGGACGGTTCACAGAGTTCCAGACAGGCTTCCCGGACTCGCCGCAGGCGATAGTAATAATTTGCTTTTGTTATGCCATGCTCCTGGCACCAGGCATCCACTTTCATATCAGAGGGACGGTTCTGACAGTCCTTGATCTGATTTGCCCATTGCTGTAGTCGAAACTGTTCTGCAACGAAACTGGTTTGAGTGCTCATAGTCTAACCTCCTGACGCTGGTCAAAAAAGTTCAGTACTGAACTTTTTTGACTGTGTATAGTATGAGACTATTATTGCAGATATAAACGGATGGAAAAAGGTACTTGCTATGGTGCGTTTACTTTACGAATGTATTGGTATATCAGTAATAACAAAGCTGTGATTTGGGCGCTGAATAAAGAAAGGCTGATAAACTGGGGCTTTTATGATTTAGCCACAGCCTATCAGTCCATGCACGCTAACTATTGAAACTGCCGTGTACCGAACGGTATGCACGGTAGTGTGAGAGGACGGCGGCTAATCACCGCCTTCTACTCGATTTGATAGAAACTTGAGAACAATAATTTTCAAAAAACCAAATATCAATTTGTAATGTTTTTGAAGGAAAAAGTTCACAAAAGCATTTAGGAAATATTTACAAATTTGAATGGTTTTAAAAGAAAGAGATGTATGGAGCAATTTAGCAAATTTTATTGGAGAAATGGTAGCAAAGTATGCGGAAGCAATGGACTTGGATAATTTGCCTGATCCGGATTTTTATCTTCGTAGGGAAAGAATAAGACAGTTGTACACGGAGCTATATAAAGAGAAGAATATAACAAAGTTCAGAAATACAAAAATCTCTATTGAAAGAAAAGTTGCAGCATGATAATATGACCGTATAGACGGATGAATAAATTTATAAATACGGATATATACGGAATGTTGATGGAGGAAAAATCATGATTATCAGTGAAAGAATTTTTTATATGATGGAAAAGAAGAACATGACTCAGTTGGAACTATCAAAAAGGACCGGGATTGCAACAAGTAACATTAGTGACTGGAAGAAGAAAAAGACAAATCCCAAAGCGGACTGCCTGTTATCTATATGTGATGCATTGGAGATTACTCCCGAACAGCTTTTGACAGGAAAAGGAATTGATCCAGAATACAAAGATGCAGATATGGATTATGAAGTTACCAGAGCGGATATTAGAATTTTGAAACAGATTCACAGCCTTGGAGATGAGCAGTATAAAAGATTAATGGCGTATATGAAAGCCTTGCAGAAGTTGGAGCAGATGGAGAGTATAGTGGAGGATTAACCTGTGAAATCCCAATTTGTGGCTTCACGATAATGGAACGATATAAGCAGCTTATAGAAATTGCAACAGATTTGTTTGGAGGAAGAATGGAAGAAACAAAAGAATTGATTACTACAGATGATATTCGTAGTAAAGTGTATATAATTCGTGGACAGCAGGTAATGTTGGATAAAGATTTGGCAGAAATTTATGGCTATGAAGTAAAAAAGTTAAATCAACAAGTAAAAAGAAATATAGAAAGATTTCCGGAAGATTTTATGTTTCGACTATCTAATGGTGAAATTGATTCCGTGAGGTCACAAATTGTGACCTCACGGAAAAAGGATTTTTTGCTGGACAGGAAGGCGGACGTAGATATTTACCATACGCATTTACAGAGCAAGGAATTTATATGCTTGCAACAGTTCTTCGTGGAAAATTAGCGGAACAACAGAGTATATTTATTATGCGTACTTTTAGGGAGATGCGTCACTATATTAGGCAGAATCAGCAGTTTGTTACCAGAAATGAAATGGATCTTTTAACAGCAAAGGTTGGAACAATAACGGAGAGGCAGGACCGAATGGAGAATAAGGTAGATTCAATTCAAAAAGATGTGAATATCTTAGCAGATAATTTTATTACCGATAAAGACAAAAAGAATTTTGTGATTTATAAAGGACAGAAGTTAGAGGCTGACATTGCTTACATAGAAATCTATCAGCAAGCAAAGAAATCAATCTATGTTGTAGATGATTATATGAATGCAAAGTCATTACAACATCTTTCTCAGAAGGCTGATGGTGTGGAGGTTGTTTTGTTCACAGAAAATGGAAAAGGTGGGAAGGGGTTTCTTACAAAATCTTTAGTGACAGATTTTCAAAATGAATATCCTTCTCTTCAAATTAAGCCTAATCCCGATTGTCATGACAGGTTAATTGTACTTGATTATGGTGAGGAGACAGAACTGGTTTATCACTGCGGAGCATCCAGTAAAGATGCTGGAAAGAAACTTTGTGCAATTAACCAGATTATAGAAACCGCAATTATTCATCCGGTAATAGATAGATTACTTTTGCTGACGGATAAACAAATATAACTTGTGGTCAAATTTTTTGACCGCAAGGCAGAGGAATTGCTGGTATCTGCAAAGGCTAAGAAACGCTCTCTGCTGGCAGATAAGATTACAGGGGATAACATTTATAAGGCACTCATTTTCTTTGATAAATTGTATGCTCAAATGAACGAAGTAGAGAAACGGGAGTTCCTGTCGCAGTTAGTGGATAATGTGCAGATTTACGAAGAACGCAAAGAGAATGGTCAGTGGCTGAAATCCATAGAATTTAAGTTGCCGATTATAGAAAAAGAGTTTACACTAAGTTTGGACAATGATGCGCAAAACGAGACGGTGTACTTGTTGTCCTTTTCCATAGAAAAATGCTTCACCCACCAAAAAAGGTTTCAGCTCCGTACAGAGTTGAAACCTTTTTAAAATTCAAATAAAAAATGCCCAGAACCGGAATCGAACCAGTGACACGAGGATTTTCAGTCCTCTGCTCTACCAACTGAGCTATCTGGGCAGGAATACGGAATTCTCCGAAATCCGTGTTCTATTCTACATGGAATTGTCAGAATTTGTCAATCTTTTTTTAAAAAAGTCGCTTCTCGAAACTATCTTGACGAAAGCGGGAGGGAAGAAGATAATAATTGCATGAGAATAACCCTGAAAGGGCAAAAAGAGGAGGATAAAAATGGCACTTTTACATGTGAATTTCTTTTCTGATGTACTGGGGATGTGTACGTCAGCGGACGTGATTCTGTCGCAGCAGACAAACGGACAGATCGGAATGGAGGGAAAAGGTGCGGAAGGTAAGTTAAAAACCATGTATCTTCTGCATGGAATGAGCGACGATCAGACAATCTGGCAGCGCAGAACCTCTATCGAGCGTTATGTGAGCCAGCTTGGGATTGCAGTTGTTATGCCCACCACACATCTTGCATTTTATACCGATACAACCTACGGAATGCGTTATTGGACCTATATTTCCGAGGAACTGCCAAAAATCTGCAGAGAATTTTTCCCGCAGATGTCGGATAAAAAAGAAGACAATCTGGCAGCAGGCCTGTCGATGGGTGGCTACGGCGCATGGAAGCTTGGCCTTGGTGCAAGTGAGACATTTGGAGCAGCAGCATCTCTGTCCGGCTGTCTGGATATTATAGAGGATGTTGGAAGACATCTGGATGGCGATACCCGGGATGCCGCTCTGTTCAGAGGAATTTATGGTTCTCTGGAGCAGCTGGAAGGCTCTGATAACGATCTGATGGCGCTTGCAAAGAAGCTCAAGACCTCCGGGAAACCGATTCCCAGACTCTACAGCTGGTGCGGCACGGAGGATTTCCTGTACGAGGGAAATAAGAGAGCATGGGAATATATGAAAGAGCTTGGCTACGAGATGAAGCTGGAAGAATCCAGCGGCGACCATCAGTGGAAATACTGGGATGCGAAGATCCAGGATGTCCTGCGCTGGTGGCTTGACACCGATCTGGATCTGACCTGACGGAGGAAGATTGAAAAATATAATTTTTCAATCGTGAGATTTGTGTCTGCGCACACGTGACACAAACTCGGCATGCGCAAAAAGCGTGCGCGGAAATGAGAGGAATCATGGAACAGGAAATCAGGCTGCTTTGCAGCGGTTACGGTGCAGAAACGGGCAGTGACCTGCTTGCGGTAAAGCTTTTTGAAAATACGGAAACCGGGGAAGTGCATACAGAAATAACCGGCGGAATCCGGCAGGGAGACAGTCCGTCCTTTAGCCTGCTGCATGGAGGCTTCCTGTATACAGTTGCGGAACTGGTCGGAGAAAAACACGCTTACATTTATCAGTACCGCCTTTCGGAAGATGGGATTCCTGTCCCGACCGGCAAAAAGATTTTCCTTCCGGGTGGAGAGCTGTGCCATCTGTATGCCGGGAAAAAGGCATTGTATGCGAGCTGCTATGGAACCGGGGATTTCTTTGCAGTGGATTATGATCTCGAGAAAATCCGTTGGCATCGCAGTCCGGGTGCTGGCATGATCGATGCACAGACAGAAAAAATCTGCCCGCATGCGCACTGGGTCAGCGAGCAGGATAACATTCTGTACCTTGCAGATCTTGGCTGTGACCGGATTTACCGTTACGAGTTAAAAGACGGACTGCCGGAAAAAGAACTGGAAGCGCTGGTTTTGCCGACCGGTGAGGGACCGCGTCAGCTGCTGCCGGAGAAAGAATCCGGAAAGCTGCTCAGCGCTCAGGAGCTGGGAGGTACGCTGCGCCGCTGGGAAAACGGTGGCTGTAGCGAGTGTGTAAAGACGAGCAGATTTGACGGAACAAACTATCCGGGAACAATCTGCATGGCGGATGAGAAGACGGTGATTGTCTGCAACCGCGGCGCGAATACGTTGTCTGCATTTTCGATAGACGGAAAGCTGCGTTACCTCGGCGAATGGGCGACGGGCAACTGGCCTCGGCATCTTCTGCAGATTCCGGGGACGGATCTGATCGTCAATGCATGCAATAAAGAAGGCACGCTGGTTATTTTTGCCTGGAACGGAAAAGAACTGATCCGTAAAGACGAAATTATCCTGCCGGGCGCATCCTGTGCGGTTTATTTATCCGGAAAGTAAGAGAACACACAGTCTCTGCTTCAGATCAGCCGCAAAAATGCCAGCAGAATCAGCAGGGCTCCGGAGAGCCAGTCAACAGAAAAATGAGTTTTTTGTGCAAGGCGGTTTCCAAGCAGGAAGCCGCCTTGTATTGCTGTAAATCCGAATAGGAGGGAAAAGAAAAGAACGGCGACAGGATTTAGATTCCCGAGGGCTGCACCGAAGCCTGCTGCAGCACCGTCTAAGGACATCGCGAGGGCGAGGCAGACGGATTCCGGGACAGAAAGGCTTTTGGAGGCGTCGGCATCCGCCTTGCAGGGATCGGCGTAGACGGAGAGAAAAAACTGGAAATGCAGGGCACGGAACATGAAATTTCTGGAAAAGCCATCGTGACGGCACAGAAAGGATTTGATCGCTTGATCGAGAATCCGAAGGGTGCCCATGCAGACAAGCAGTAAAAAGCAGATCAGTCGGGCTGCGATAGGGGAAAGAAATGGACGGACGAGGGATCCGGCAAGCATGGAAAGGCAGAGGACACCCGAGCAGACCAGGCTGACAGTGACAGCGCAGACCAGAGGAAGACGGATTTTGCTGCTTCCGTAGGAAAGCCCGGCGACAAATGTATCCAGGGAAAGGGAGAGGGCGAGAAACGCGGCCTCGGGGATTATCCATAAGAAAGTCATAAGAATCGGCTTTGGCGGCAGGTGATTTGCTATTAGAGTATGCCTGCCGGGTGGCAAGGGTGCGCAAAAGGGCTGGGTTCATAAAACGAACCCAGCCCCATGGTACGGAGAAGGAGGGATTTGAACCCTCGCGCCTGTTACAGCCTACCGGTGTTCGAAGCCGGACCCTTCAGCCACTTGGGTACTTCTCCATATATTTTTACAACATCATCATTCTAGCCGAAAAATCTCTAATATGCAAGCGAAAATTTTACAGTCACTTGTACATATTTTTAAAATATTATATAATTCTAGTTAAATGATGGCTGCAGAGGGCGCAGCACAGAGAAGGAGGACTTTGGGATGAAGAGAATAGGTATGCTGACCAGCGGCGGTGACTGTCAGGCACTGAATGCAGCGATGAGAGGCGTGGCAAAGGTGCTTTACAACAGCACGGAAGACGTTGAAATCTATGGCTTTCAGGACGGTTATCAGGGACTGATCTACGGAAAGTTCCGTCTGATGACCTATGACGATTTTTCGGGTATTCTGACAAAGGGCGGCACAATCCTTGGCAGCAGCCGTACTCCTTACAAGCTGATCCGTGAGCCCGGCGCAGACGGTGTCGACAAAGTGGCGGCGATGAAACAGACCTATTATAAGCTGCAGCTGGACTGCCTGGTAATCCTCGGCGGCAACGGCACACATAAGACAGCGAACCTGCTGCGTCAGGAAGGCCTGAACATTGTAACGCTGCCCAAGACCATCGACAACGATCTCTGGGGAACGGATATGACCTTTGGCTTCCAGAGCGCGGTCAACATCGCAACAGATGCGCTGGATTGCATCCATACGACGGCGGCATCCCATGGACGCGTATTTATCGTAGAAGTTATGGGACACAAGGTTGGCTGGCTGACCTTAAATGCCGGTATCGCGGGCGGCGCGGACATCATTCTGGTTCCGGAAATTCCTTACGATATCGACAAGATTGTGGAAAAAATCAACGAACGGCATAACCGCGGCAGCAGATTTACAATTCTGGCAGTTGCAGAGGGCGCGATCTCCAAAGAGGACGCCAAGCTGTCGAAAAAAGAATATAAGAAAAAACTGGAAAACTACAAATATCCTTCGGTTTCCTACGAGATCGCAGAGCAGATTCAGGAAAAGAGCGGCATGGAGGTTCGAGTAACCGTGCCCGGACATACCCAGAGAGGCGGAAGCCCCTGTGCCTATGACCGCGTATTCGCCAGCCGGCTCGGATCAGAAGCAGGCAGGATGATTCTTGACGGGGAATACGGCTTTATGGTGGGCTACAAGCACCGCGAAATCGTCAAGGTTCCGCTGGAAGAGGTAGCAGGTAAGTTAAAAATGCTCGATCCCAACGCATCCATCGTCAGAGAGGCGAAGATGATGGGCATCAGCTTCGGAGATTAAAAGACAACGGACGGCGCCGCGTACATTGCGTGACGCCGTCTGCTTTGCGGAGAACATAAGGAGGTTCGTCCATGTCCTACACGGCGATGTATCGACGGTTCCGTCCGACTACCTTTGAAGAGGTCAAGGGACAGGATGCGATTGTCACAACACTGAAAAACCAGATCCGGTCGGATCGTATCGGTCATGCCTATTTATTCTGCGGTACAAGAGGTACCGGTAAAACGAGTATTGCGAAGCTTTTTGCAAAAAGTGTCAATTGCGAGCATCCCGTGGACGGAAGCCCCTGCGGAGAATGCGCATCCTGTAAGGCGATTGCAGAAGGCAGAAGCATGAATGTGATAGAAATAGACGCAGCGTCTAATAACGGCGTCGATAATATTCGTGAAATCGTGAATGAAGTGGCATATTCCCCGACAGAAGGAAAATACCGCGTTTATATCATCGACGAGGTTCATATGCTTTCTGCGGGAGCGTTCAACGCACTGTTAAAAACCCTGGAGGAGCCGCCGTCCTACGTCATCTTTATTCTGGCGACGACGGAAGCCAATAAAATTCCGGTTACGATTTTGTCCCGCTGTCAGCGTTATGATTTCAAGCGCCTGACGGTCGAACAGATCGAAGAGCGCATGAAGGAAGCCCTTGCCGCGGCGGGCGAAGAGCTGCCGATCGAGGAAAAGGCGTTAAAATACCTTGCAAAATCCGCAGACGGTGCGATGCGTGATGCCTGGAGCCTTCTGGATCAGTGCCTTGCGTTCCATTTCGGACACGAGCTGACCTACGATATGGTGCTGGACGTGCTGGGCGCGGTGGATACGTCGGTGTTCAGCAAACTGTTGCGCTGCGTGATTGCGCGGGATGTGGCGGGCTGTATCGGTGTGCTGGAAGAGATCGTGCTGCAGGGACGGGATATGAGCCAGTTTGTTTCCGATTTTACCTGGTATCTGCGCAACCTCCTGCTGGTGAAAACTTCCGGGGATTCTTGTGAAGAAGTGATTGACATATCCAGTGAGAATCTGGCAAGATTGAAAGAAGAAGCGCAGCAGATCGAAGTAGACGCGATCATGCGGGATATCCGGTGTTTTTCGGAGCTGTCCGGTAGGATTCGCTATGCGGGTCAGAAACGTGTCCTGATTGAAATGGCGCTGATTCGGCTGTGCAGGCCGGAGATGGAGACGAACGAAGATACACTTCTGGAACGGATTCGAAAGCTGGAACAGACGGTGGAACAGATCGAAAGCGGCTCGATTGCAATCGCAGCGGCGCCGACAGGACAGCCCGCAGTGCAGGCAGCAGCGCCGGTCAGAAGGGCAGAGCTGCCCAAGGCAGTTCCCGAGGAAATCAAAGAAATCGTAGCCAAGTGGCCACGGGTTGCAGGAAGTGCACAGCAGCCGATGAAGTCGTATCTCAAAAATGCGCGCTTAAGCCTTGGCGGTGACAATCGGCTGCTGCTTGTGGTGGAAGACGGGCTGGCGTCCGATTATTTTACCAAAGAACCGGCAAATAAGGGCGCACTGGAACAACTGTTGGCGGAGCTGACGGGCAAGCAGATCGAGGTTGAAGTCCGCAGCGTGCGCAGCAAACAGGAAATGGAAAGTTCTTATGTAGACCTGACAAGGGTCATTCATATGGACATAGAAGAAGAGTAACAAACAGAAAGGATGCAATAAAATGGCAAAGAGAGGCGGTTTTCCGGGCGGCATGGGTATGCCCGGCAACATGAATAACCTGATGAAGCAGGCACAGCGCATGCAGCGTCAGATGGAAGAAGGACAGAAGGAACTCGAGGTGAAAGAGTTCTCTGCAAAATCCGGCGGCGGCGCGGTTGAGGCTGTCGTAAACGGCAAAAAGGAGCTGGTAAAGCTGACCATTTCCGAAGAAGCAGTAGATCCGGAAGATGTGGAAATGCTGCAGGATATGATCGTTGCGGCTGTGAATGAAGCGATGAAGCAGGCGGACGAAGCGAGCCAGGAGCTGATGGGTAAAATGACAGGCGGACTCGGCGGAGGCTTCCCGTTCTGATATGGATCTTTACAGCGGCTATATCAACAAACTCATTGACGAGCTTTCGGGGCTTCCCGGAATTGGCAGTAAATCTGCGCAGCGTCTGGCGTTTCACCTGATCGGGCTTCCGGAAGCAAAGGTGAACAGGATTGCAAATGCGATGATACAGGCTCGGCAGAATGTTCGCTATTGTAAGGAATGCTTTACCCTGACCGATAACGAGCTTTGCCCGATCTGTGCCAACGCAGAGCGGGACCATTCGACGATTATGGTTGTGGAGAACAGCCGGGATCTGGCTGCCTACGAAAAAACCGGAAAATACAAAGGAGTCTATCATGTGCTGCACGGGGCGATTTCCCCGATGCTGGGCGTGGGACCCCATGATATCAAATTAAAAGAGCTGATGGAGCGCCTGAGTAGAGAGCCGGAGGTAAAAGAAGTCATTATCGCAACCAACTCCAGCCTTGAGGGTGAGACGACGGCGATGTACATCGGCAAGCTGATTAAACCCACCGGAATCCGTGTGACGAGAATCGCGAGCGGCGTACCGGTAGGCGGCGATCTGGAATACATTGATGAAGTAACACTGCTTCGTGCGCTGGAGGGGCGTACCGAGCTGTAACAGACAAAATTTTCAGACGAAAGGGATGGACGAACCTATGAAAAAAGAGTTATTCGGGGAAGTAAACGGCAGAGAGGTGTATTTGTATACACTGGAAAACAGTCATGGTATGAAGGTGACGGTCAGCAGCTTCGGTGCGCTGATCATCCGCATCTGGGCGCCGGATCATAACGGTAATTTTGCAGATGTTGCACTCGGTTATGACAGGTTGGAGCAATATCTGGAAAACGGTAAATTTTACGGTGCAGTCGTTGCGCCGAATGCGAACCGGATCGGCGGTGCAAAATTCACCCTCGAAGGAAAAACCTACGAGCTGTCTGTCAACGACAATGGCAATAACCTGCACAGTCACAGAGCTCTGGGTGGGCATAAGCGGATCTGGGATGCCGAAGAAAAAGAAAACGGCATTTTATTCACGATGTCTATGAAAGATGGGGAACTTGGCTTTAGCGGAAACAGGGACTTTTCGGTTCTGTATGAGCTGACGGAGGAGAACGGACTGCGCATTACCTATGATGTGGTAAGCGATGCAGATACGATTCTTAACCTGACAAACCATTGTTATTTCAATCTGGATGGACACGGTGCCGGACCGATTACCGACCATGAGCTGCAGTTGTTTTCTCATGCGTATACTCCGGCCGATGCAGAATCGATTCCGAATGGAGATATTTTACGCGTAGAAGGTACACCGATGGATTTCACAGAGCCGCATCTGATCGGCGAACGGATCGATGCAGACTTTGACCAGCTTAAAATGGCAGGCGGATATGACCATAACTGGGTTCTGGACAATTACACCGGGCAGGTTCGTAAAATTGCAGTTGTCAAGAGCTCTGATAAATCCCGCATAATGGAGGTTTATACAGATCTTCCGGGCGTTCAGTTCTATTCGGGCAACTCCAGGGATTTTGAAGACGTAAAGGATGGGAAAACCTACGGCTACAGAGCGGGTCTGGCACTGGAAACCCAGTTCTATCCGGATACACCGAACAAACCGCAGTTTCCTTCTTCGGTATTCGGACCTGACAGACCGTATCACACCGTAACAGAATATCGGTTTGTATAACACTGTCTACGCAGGACATAGAAAAACCGGCAGCAGCGAAGCGATCAAAGCTTTGCTGTCTGCCGGTTTTTATTCATGACAATAGAATGTTGCCGTCTTTGCTTCCCTTATCTTTTGCAGGTCAGAGTCTCGTCCCCGCCAACGCCTTTACAAAGCTTTTCTCCTAGGATCCATGCTTCATCCATGCACAGATATTTAATACGCTTACGATAGCCCCACGCATAAGCGACATGAATCCTGCCATCTTTTCCCTGAATCAGGCAGGGATATTCGTAACGGCGGTTGTTGACGTCGTTCCACGGACCGATAAAGCCCTCGCCGTGCTCGATGATACGCCGCCAGGGCCAGCTTTTTCCTCCGTCCTCGGAAATGGCGAGTACGACAGGACAGCGCTGGTCGGGCCAGACGGTGCGCTCGGGCTCGTCATTGAAGGCGACGTCATTGTATACAACGCAGACTGCGCCGCTTTGAAGACGGATTGCGGTAATGCTTGCGTTGTTGTTGCGCAGCACAGTAGGCTCCGGCACGCTCCAGGTTTCGCCGTTATCATGGGATTCCGAACGGTAAATATGGTCAGCAGAGCGGCTGCGCAGCAGGCAGATCAGATTTCCGGGAGAAAGCTCCACGATATTGCCGTGTACGCGCCCGCGGCTGCCGGGCATCATGACGCTGCGCCAGGTTTTGCCCTGGTCGTCTGAAAGCTGCAGGACGGTGTAATCGTCTCCCATGCAGGAATCGTTGATCGCACATCGGAAATTGTTGAAAATAAAACGTCCGTTGGACAGAATCTGAATCTTTTGCCGGCAGAACGAGCCGGGAGCGGAAAACATTGTCTCGGTCGCCTCCCAGGTGTGCCCGTTATCGCGGGAAATTTTCCGGCGGATTTCAGCAGTTCCCTGTAAATTGTCAGAGGTTGGATTGTTGGGATCACGGGAAACCTGTGCGGTATACATCAGCCAGATTTCTCCGTTTGGATGCAGGAAGAGGGAAGGATTCTGCTCGCTGCGGGTCGGATCATCGGAAACAATTACCGGTGTTTCCCACTGGGAACTGTCCTCTGACAGACGCGACACAGCAATGCTGACGTCCGCGTTTCCTTCACAGGAGCCTGCAAACCAGCAGCAAAGCAGATCGCCATTTTCAAGCTCTAAAAGATCGGGCGCGTGACAGCTGTTCCACGGATTCGGAATCAGGGATTCCACGAAATTCAAAGCGGTATCGCGGTAAAGCCTGCCGTCGTCTCCGACAGGCGGCAGGTCAATAATCGTATGTGACATAAGTCCCCTTTCTTTTAACATTGCGCAGGACAATGCTCACTCAATGTGAAACGCATGCGCGAAAGATTCTTTTGTGAATCTTTTTGCGCATGCGCATAACAGGTATATACAAATTTACGCGTGCATTGTCGCAGCTGTGTACAGTGTAGGTATCTCGTCACAGTTTTCTACGCGGATCGTTTTTGCCTCTCCGGGATAGAGCTTGAAGTAGTTATCACTGTAATGTACTCTGTCGTCGCTTGTCATCAGATAAGCGAACGGTGTAAATACGTTTGCACGGACGGTTACGAGCAGATCGCTGCCGTCTTTCTCAACGGATTCGATCACCGCATCGCTTTCCGGAATGGTGTATTCGCGGTAATAAGCGCGCAGGCTGTCAGCTGTTTCAAAGCCGTCTGCACTTACAACGAAATATCCGTCTGCGGCAGGCTCTGCAGCGTCTACATGGAATTGCTGCCAGGAATGCGGAGCAACGGTCAGATCCTTTGTCAGGAGAACACTATTGTGTGCGCCATCAAAGGTCTGTGTGCCGACGCAGACATTTGTCCGGATTTCATCAGGGGTTTCGTTGATGACGGTTACAACCGCGCCGCCGTCTGCCTTCCGGATAATCAGTTTTTTCGTATCAAAAGCGCGTTTTAAGAAGTAGAACGAAACCTTTCTGGTGAGATAGTAATCGATAATGGTCCAACCGGTTTCCGGCCAGCAGTCGTTGTACATCCAGATCAGATCGCCGGCACCGTAGGATTTCTGGCGGATCGCCTCTGCCATTTCGGCATATAAAAGCCCCTGCATGATACCGCTGTAAAGCAGATAGCTGCGTTCGTCCAGCGTGGAAAATTCAGTCAGATGGCGGTTGATAACGCCGTCGATGGCCCCACGCTTGCGTTCGAACTCGCCGTGATGCTTCCAGGACGGATTGTTGAAGGACATCTCTTCCCCGTCCAAATAACGGCGGACGGTGCTTTCCATCTGCGCGCCGAAAAATCCGTATTCGCTGGAAAAACGCGCCGGGAATCGATCAAAAGCTTCCAGTTCGTAAGAGAATTTGAATCTCGTCTTGGAATCGCGTCCAAAATAAGTCCATGCATGGACGTCTCCCTCTTCAGTGGTATTGGAACGTTCTCCAAAGTACGGGGTGGACGGCATGTAGGGAATCAGCGGGCTATTGTGCTGGACTGCGCGGGGCTGGATGTAGTTGAAAATCTGATCGCCCCAGTAGCGTTCGGGCTGCAGCATTCCCGGGAACCAGTCTGTGTAGGACTCGGCGATTTCGTTGTTTCCGGTCCAGACTGCCATACAGGGATAATGCGCCAGACGCTTGGTCTGATATTCTGCCTCGCGTTCTGCTTCGTAAAGGAACGAATCCTTCTGATCGGGATAAAAAGCACATGCGTACATAAAATCGTGCATCAGTAAAATACCGTATTCGGAGCAGTAATCGTAGAAGCAATCCGGTTCATAAGTGCCGCCGCCCCACATACGGAACATGGTAAAGTGTGCTGCTGCACCTTCGCTGACCAGCTTTTTATAGTTTTCATCAGGCGTCCGCAGATAAATAGAATCGGTAGGAACCCAGTTGCCGCCTTTGCAGAAAATACGGGTGCCGTTGATTTTGAAGAAGAAGTTGCGGCTTTCATCCGGCAGCTTGGAAAAGTCGATGGAAAGCGTGCGGATACCGATTTTCTTCGGTTTTGCTTCGTGGGTGATGCCGCGTGCCGTGCAGCGTGCGGTAAAGGTATAAAGGTTCTGAGCACCGTAACCGTTCGGCCACCAGAGCTTTGCATCCTTTAATACAACGCGTTCCTGTGCAAAATTGATGCCGCCGACAAGCATCAGGGTCTGATGACCGGTATACGCGGTCTTGCCGTCGATGGACAGCTCATATTCCAGCTCTGTTTCAGCGCTCTGCACCATGTTGGATTTTTCGATTTCAAAATGAAATTCGATTTCTGCATCATTTCCGGAAAGGCTGAGCGTATCGACGCGGGAAGCGATTACCTGTGCACCGCTGAACGCTTCGATTTCGATCGAACGTCCGATACCGCAGGTAGGAACGGGCTGACACCAGTCCCAGCCATAGGTAAACTGTGGCTTACGCGTGTATACTCGCTGGTCGCAGATCGCATTGTCACTTGCACAGTAATAGGAAACGGTGTCATGTGGATAATTTAATTCCATGCCGGAGGTCAGACGGATCACGATCTGGTTGGTACCGACATGCAAAAAGCGTTTGATATCTGCAGAAAAAGCACAGAAGGTATTTTCCTGATGTCCGGCGGGAATGCCGTTAACTAAAATATCGGCATTAAAATCGAGCATTTCAATGTTCAGGCGGACAATATCTTCGTTGAGCATTTCTTCGGTGATATCAAATTCTTTGACAAGCCACCAGGAAAGCTCTTTAATCCAGATGCTTTTTTTGGTGTTGTCCTTTAAAAAAGGCTCCTCGATAACTCCGTTATCGATCAGGGCGGTTGTAACGTCGCCGGGTACAGTCATAGGAATATATCCCGTTTTGGAAGGATAGGGGTGCATGGCGAGGGCGGT
This sequence comes from Gallintestinimicrobium propionicum, assembly GCF_025567525.1. Lineage (NCBI taxonomy): Bacteria > Bacillati > Bacillota > Clostridia > Lachnospirales > Lachnospiraceae > Gallintestinimicrobium > Gallintestinimicrobium propionicum. The sequence continues at coordinate 65,530 of NZ_JAOQJY010000019.1, forward strand.
ATTTACCGTAAATTTCGGATCGGGTTCTTTCAGATACATTTCCCGCTCCTCCTCGGTCATATTTTCTTCGGTCAGATAACCGGGAATTGTCGGTTTGGGAGGCATGGCGTTGAGGTGGACGAGCACCTCTGTACAGCGATCTGCTGTTACGTCCATAAACTCGCCGCGAAGTTTCCATTCGCCTGCAAGAGAAAGTTTGCTCATTTTCAGTACCACTCCTTTAGTATATTCTGCAGAAATTTTGGTATCTACTAAAAAATAGTTTAGAAGAGTCCGGAAGGAAATACAATGTATTTTATTGTGCTTTTTATATCGAACAGAAGTATTTGACAGAATAAATATGTGCAAAAGTTCCAGAACGGGACTCTGCTCCAAACCGTCAAAAAAGAGCGCATAAACAGACAAAATCTGCGGCAACGGTCTGCTAAGATTAGGAAAAACGGGGTGCCCGGATGGAAAGGAGCAGAGGTAAAATGTTGAAAATACCCAAAAATGTGATGCAGATCGGGACAGGCAGTCCGAATGTAAAATTGTACATGGAGGATTATGTCCATACGTTTCTGGAACGATGTCAGGGAAAAGAGACGTGTCTGGCATTCGGGCAGCAGGAGGAAAAGGACGGCATCCGCTATTATTTAATTTACGGGGTGGAAAAAGAAACGGACTTCAGGCGCGGAAATTTTCCGTATTTTCAGAAGCTGGAGCGGATTGGAAAAATTGAAAAAAAGGAAGCCTCCGTCCGGTTCTGGACCGTGCGGGGAGAAGAAATCCAGATCGGAGGCTATTTTATTTTTTATGAACAAAACGAAGAAATGCAGGCATATATGATCGCTGAACGGGAGCAGAGCCGCCCTGCAGATGTGGAGGAGGAACGGGTGATGGAAGCGATCAATGCCCGCCGGGAAAAAAGAAAAGCGGAAGCTGCAGCGGACGCAGCGCGTGGTACAACCGCCTCCGGGGCGTCTACACCGAATACAGCGCGGAGTGCAACTGCCTCCAGGGCGTCTGCGTCGAATACAGCGTCTGGCAGGAAAACGGTGCTGTCAAGGCTGGGTGCGCTTAAAGCTGCAGCGCCTACGCTGAACGCAGCGTCGAGGAAAACTGCTTTTGGGACAGCTTATCAGGCCCGCTTGGGCAGTACCGGCGCCCTCTTCCCGAAGCTTTGCCGGATTGGCTGCCTGGTGCTTTTGGTGGTTCTGGTCGGAACGGCGCTGACGTCCGTCAATCAGTATCCGGATATGAAAGCGGTTTCCGCCCTGTTGGCAGGAGCTGTCCGGAATACAAAAAATGAGACGAAAAATACATCTTCCGGACTGATTGTAGAAGAGACTGTCGGCTGGAATTCATCGGACGAAATGGCGCGGTCTGCCGCCTTGGACGAAGCTGCACAGGCGGACGATACAACCGGCACGGACAATGCGGCGATGGATGGCGAAGCGACAGACAATAGGACGACGGACAGTGTAATGCCAGAAAGAGTAATGCCAGAAAGAGTAATGACAGACAGCGTAATGCCAGACAGCGTAATGTCGGACAGCGTAACGACGGACAGCGTAACAACGGATAGCGTAATGGCAGATGGCCAGAATGCGGTCACGACCGACGCAGACGCTGAAACCTCGACAGCCCGGCAGTCCGCATCAGCCTCCGATTCATCCCCTCAGGTTCAGGAAGCCCTGGCGCGCCCGGAAAGCTATCAGGTGCAGAAGGGAGACAGCCTCATCGCTATTTCCAGGAGATTTTACGGAACAGATGAAAAGGTGATAGAAATCTGTCGCCTGAATAATATAAAAGACCCGAATCAAATCCAGCCCGGACAGAATATTTTACTACCTTCAAAATAATGAATGTGTTATGATGGAATGAGCGCACAAGAAAAACAAGCGACGCCGAAGGCGACATTTGTTTTTCTTGCGCCATTAGAGAATGAGCAGCCTGCATAGCAGGCAGTAAAGCGCGTCAGCGAGGGCTCGTGATGGAATGAGCGCAAGTGAGCCAACATGCTCGCAAAGATGCTGCAAAAGAAATGGGGACTTATCTCATATGGTAGATATCAGGGAATACCTGCGAAAAAAAGAAAAAAACGAGAAAAAAGACAGCAAGAATTTTAAACGGGAAATCCGGGCGCATCGTCTGAAAGTGATCCTTCGTTCCTGCTGCGTAATCGGCGTGATCGCAGCGCTGACGGTGACGGCGGTAACGCTGCTTAAAAATCAAACCTACTCCGGCTACACGGTCGTGTCCGCAATCGACAGGAACCAGGTGTCCGGTTCTACTCTGCTGAGCTACCAGAATGGCTTTCTGACCTACAGTAAGGATGGTATCAGCTATACGGATTACAAGGGCAACGCCATGTGGAACCAGACTTACGACATGCAGTCGCCGTGCGTCTCTGTGCGGTCGGGCTGGGTCGCAGTTGGGGATTATAACGGCAACCTGATTTATGATATCAGTCAGGACGGGACATCCAAACAGATTGATACGAATCTTCCGGTGAAATCGCTGTCCGTGGCAGCGAATGGCGTTGTGGCGGCGATTCTGGAGGATGGGGATGTGACCTGGATCAACGTCTATAATCCTACTGGGGAAAAAGCAGTCGGAATCAAAACGACGATGCAGAAATCGGGTTATCCGGTTTCCGTGTCATTGTCGGACAATGGAAAACTGATGATGGTGGCATATCTGAAAGCAGAAAGCGGCAGTATGAAATCGATCGTCAGCTTTTACAATTTTGACGAAGTCGGACAAAACTACACCGACACGATGGTAAGTTCCTACGAATATTCGGATACGGTAATCCCGCTGGCAGAGTTTGCGGGGACGCATACGGCGTATTCTGTGGGAAATAATCAGTTCATGTTATATGAAGGGAATGAAATTCCAAAAAATATCTTCCAGAATTTCATGCAGGAGGAGGTGCAGGACGTCCGCAGCAGCGGCAATTATGTGGCGTTTATTTTTAATGGTACGAATGGAAACGGAAAATATCAGATTGACATTTACAATATGAACGGGACGCAGGTGCTGTCGTTGCCGTTTGCAATCGAATACCGGGATGTTCTGATTTCGGATCAGGAACTGATTATATATAATGAAGGAGAGTGCCTGATTTATAACCTGAACGGAAAAGAAAAATACAGCGGACCGATACCGGAACAGACGCAGCTTTTAAAAACGCTGGGCGGAAACCGGTTTCTTGCGGTTACTGCAAACAGCATAGATATGATAGAAATGAAATAAACGGGAGAAAAAATGAACTTACTGCTGGTTTGTGTGATCTTATTTGCCCTCTGGCGGGGATATGCCGGAATGAAAAAAGGAATGGTGGATGAAATCAGGATGCTGCTGTCTCTGGTCATTTCTCTGTTCGTCCTTTCGCTGGCTATCCTTTTATATAGCAGTGTGAAAGAAAAAAACACTACCAATATAATACTGTCGGTTCTGATGCTGCTGACTACCGGACTCGCAGCCAGACTGGTGAACCTGATTTTCAAGTCACTTTCGGCAATCGCGCACCTGCCGATTCTGAAACTGCTCAACAGTGTACTGGGAATCGTGGTCGGCATGGCAGAGAGCATCGTAGTTTTATGGATTATTTATATTGTAATCGCCAGCTTCGATACAGGAAGAGTCGGCAGCCAGATCGCGGCGTGGACCGTTGAAAACGAATGGCTGACGAAGCTTTATCAGATGAACCGGTTCGCCTACTGGCTGGCGGGATTATCCTGATGTTACGGGATTGTAAAAAAGTAAGAAAAAAGCAAAAACTGGTTGACAACTAAAAAAGGATAATGCTATACTGAAGTTCCACCGCAGGAAATGTGATGGAACTTCTTCTTTAAAAAAGAAGAAAAAGTGCTTGACATCGACGAATAGTCTTGGTAAAATTTATGGCTGTTGCGGCAATCGAAAGCAACACGGATTTCTGAAAAGAAATTCAAAAAAATAAAAAACTGCTTGACATGAACAGAAAGTTCTGATAGAATAATGAACTGTTGCTGCGAGTGATAAGCAACCAAGTTTCGAAAGAAACTTGAAAATAAAATGAAAAAGTTCTTGACAAACAGAACTGCTTATGATAAACTCAATAAGCTGTCTGAACGACAGGAACGAAAGTTCTTCTGGAAATACTTCCAATAAGAAGAAC
>NZ_JAOQJY010000002.1:0-32396 GCF_025567525.1 Gallintestinimicrobium propionicum
GGATCGCACTGCGGCGGAATGGTAGAATGTCGCTTACGCGACCCGCCGCAGGCGGAGAATCCTGTAGAGCAGGATTCTTTTTTATCCAATTTAATTTTCCATCATTTTCCGGTTATATTGTCTGCGCTGAAGCGATTCTGTATTTCTGTGTTTCTGACGCGACTGGTAAAAGGAATACTTTGCGGTTGCTTTTGCGACAGCGGCGAGGGGCTCGGAAGCGCCGGATGCAATCTGTGGATCGGAGAGACAGATTGCCGGATTATCGAACTTTTCGAGCGTTCCCTTTTTGGAAAATGCGGCGCATACGGTTTGCCAGCCGGATAAGAACCGTACATACATCCTTCCGCTGATTCGGTCCTGCGGAGTGTCAGCCAGTGAAAAGTCTGCTAACACCAGTAAAAGGAAAATTGCAGCTGCCATCATCATCATCGATTCCATCATACGCTCACCCTCTTTTCTTTTGTACCTCGCTGATATTTCCGAGGCATAAGATTTTTCGCCCACACAGGAGCAAGCTTATGTGGGCTTAGACCTTTTGACCCTGACATTGTATTGTCTGACTATATTATAATATCTTCTATATTTTCGGTCAATTTATTTTCAAACATTCTTTCGAAGGATTCAGTTCTTCGCAGTTGTATACCGGGAAAATGGTGTAAAGTATGCTATTTGTCCCAAAAATCTGTTGCAATCGTAATTTCGATGATGCTATGATATAAATCGGATGTTTTTTTGAAAAAAGGATGGCATGTGCGCTGTGCGAAAGGCTCAGCTTCGATGGCAGGACGCGACTTTTTCGGTGCCGCATGTTTCAGTCCGTTGCAGCAGGCCGCAGCCGGATGGGTGCAAAGAGGAGTATTGTGAAGGAAAACAAAAACGGGAGGCAGAACAGTCAGAACGCAGAAAAGAGGAGCCGGAAAAGAAAAAATCCGAAAGCAGTCAGACAACTGACAGCGATTTATGTTGCGCTGGTGCTTGTAGCGGCGGGCGCGATCGGTGGAGGGGTATTCTGTGCGGTGCATTCGACGAGGGTAACAGAAGAGCTGATTGCGGAAAACACGCAGGAATCGACGACGGAAGAGGAAAGCACAGTTCCTGCTGCTATAGAAGAAACAGAAGAGACGCAGGAGACGGAACCCGAAACAGAAACGGAGACAGAGACGGAAACCGAAATGCTTGTCGAGCTGACAGAGGACAATATCGACGGCTATGTAAAAGTGGAATCCTGCAAAATTGCGCAGGGGACAGGAACCTTTTCGGTAAAGGCGTCGGTGGAGGAAAAGCCGGCGAGCGATGATGATAATTTTTACCTGCTCAAAATGAACATGTACGATACCGAGCTGGATGCCGGGGCAGAGCCGATCGCGTCCGTGCCGAAGGACAAGGAATTTTCCCTGACGGCAAATGTCAACGAAAATCAGGTGGATTCCAGGCTGATGTCGAAATTCGTCGTAGCGGTAAAATTAAAGGATGCGTATGTTCCGCTCTGTGATCCCTGCTATATGACAAACCCGGAGGTACTTGCGTCTTATCAGGCGGCATATCCGCAGCGTTCTTCGATTAAAGGGATTTTAGTAGATCCGCTTCGGGTAGATGAGCTGGATGAGCTGCATGTCAACCATGCGGCGTACAATATTCCGGTCGGAAATATTCTCGGGGAGACGACAAACGGCTTGTTCCCTACGGTTTATTATACATACGACGGCAGAACCTATGCGTTTAACGGTCAGCGGATTGCGGAATATGATTCTATTTTTTCCAGGCTGACGGCAAAGGGAATTACGATTTCTGCGATTCTGTTAAATAATAAGAGCAGCGCGTATCCGGAGCTCACCCATCCGCTTTCCCGGGGCGGCTCTGCTAATTATTATGCGTTCAATGCAGCGGAAGCAGATGGCGTGGAGACGCTTGCAGCGGTCGGCGCGTTTTTGGCGCAGAGATACCGGGACAATGACCACGGGATTGTCATGAACTGGATTGTCGGCAACGAGGTCAACGTCCGTTCTGATTGGAATTATATGCAGTACGTCGATCTGGATACCTATGCGAGAGAATACGCGAACGCGGTGCGCGTTTTTTACAACAGCATCAAGAGTATGAACGCGAATGCGAGAGTCTATGTTTCGATGGATCAGCAGTGGAATCGGGATCTGTCGTCGAAGAACAGCTATGACGTGCGTGATCTGCTGGTTTCGATGAACCAGGTGATTTCCTCCGAGGGAAATATCGACTGGGGACTTGCAGATCACCCCTATGCGTATCCGCTGACGAATACGACGTTCTGGAATTCGTCCGGCAAGATTCAGAAGCTGATTACCAATTCGGAAAATACGTCGATCGTGACAATGCAGAATATCAATGTCATTACGAACTTTTTGCAGAAGGAAGAAATGCTGACGGCGGACGGCGAAGTGCGCCCGGTGATTCTGAGCGAGCTGGGATATTCTTCTTCCCAGGGAGAAATCAATCAGGCGGCGGCATTTGCCTATGCCTACTATGCAGCAGAGAACAATCCTTATATCAATGCGATCCTTTTGTCCAGACAGACGGATGCGGGAGAAGAGATTGCACAGGGACTTGCACTGGGACTGTCCACTCAGGGCGGACAGCATAAATATATTTACGAGGTTTACAAAAATATCGATCAGGTAAATTCCAACAGCTATACAGAGTTTGCAAAATCCGTCATCGGGATCACGAACTGGAGTGAAGTGATACAGCCGGCAAACTAAAGGGGCGGCGCGTTTACAGGTTTTCCAAAATCCGAATGTCCACAGCGGTATAATAAAATTCGCGGTCAGGTGCCTCACCTGCAGTCAGATAATCGAACAGCAGCTGGATGGGTTTTGAGCCCTGAATGGCAGACTGCTGGCAGATCACAGCAGAAATAATGTGCTGCTCCATCAGCTCTTTTGTAGCAGGAATTTTGTCATAAGCAAGAATATGGATGTCGGTGCGGTTTAGGGAAAGAACCGCGCGGCAGCCTCCATAAACACCGGCAGCGGTAAAGTAGAGGGCGTTGATGTCTGGATGTGCAGACAGCAGCGCTCTTGTTTTATCGTAGCTTTCAAAATCATCATCGCTGTTTTCAATCTCGGCGATGACCCGGATGCGCGGATAGCAGGCAGAGATCCGGTCGCAGAAACCGGCAATCCGGTCGGTATGGCAGAGTACCTGGGAGGAACCGGTGACGATACCGGCGCGCACTTCCCCGGAGGTCATGAGATTCATCAGACCGGCAGCAGTCTGCCCGCAGCGGTAAAAGTCGCTGCCGACAAAAGCAAGACGGCTGGAATTACGGATATCCGTGTTGGTGGTGATGACGGGAATCTGGCGGCTCTGCAGCTGATCGATTTTGTTCGCGACGGCTGTGTCGTTAAAAGGGCTGATCACGAGTCCATCAATACCTTCTGCCTCCAGCTCGGCGATAGCCTGCAGCTGCTCCTGCGCAGAAAACCCGGTCTTCTTTTTGAGAACGGAGCAGTTGTAGCTGTTTAATTCTTCTTCTTTGGAAAGAACGCTGTTCCATACTTCATCAAAAAACGGATTTCCGGTGTCGAATAAAACGACGCCGATCCGGACCATCTTTCGCTGTGCGGCGAGGGCGATTCCGGCGCGGTTTGGCTTGTAGTCCAGTTTTTTTGCAATATCATTGACCAGAGCGGCGGTGGCTGCGTTGACGGAGCCGCGATGATTGAGCACGCGGTCGACCGTGCCGCGGGACACCCCCGCCAGTTCTGCGATTTCCCGAATGGTTGCCATAGTTACCAATTACCTCATTGTTTCTTTTCATAACAGTTCCTTTGAAGCGTCTGCACATTTAGCGTAGCATGATGAAAATGGAAAGTCAACGAATCGCGGCATGGTTTGCGTGCCCGCGCACAAAAATGGGAAAATGCACAAATTGGAAACGCAGGCGTGCGGAGGAAACGGCATGGTTTTGGTGAAAATTCTGAAAATAAATTGGGGTCTTGATTTTTTATGGTCTAAAATCTATGATAAAGGCATGGTGAAAGAACGACAGGGAAAGTGTGTCATGATTTTATATCATAATCCCTTGTGTGTGCTTGCGTGCACGGGCACGCAAAACAGAATAAAGGAGTAGAATATGTATTACATTGGAATCGACCTGGGAACTTCTGCAGTGAAGCTGCTTTTGATGGAAGGAAACGGGAAAATCGTAAGAGTTACCTCAAGGGAGTATCCGCTGTACTTCCCGCATCCGGGCTGGTCGCAGCAAAATCCGGAAGACTGGTACAAGCAGTCCATGGACGGGCTTTGTGAACTGCTGGATGGAATCGACAAGAGCCAGGTGGCGGGCATCAGCTTCGGCGGTCAGATGCACGGATTAGTTGTGCTGGATGAAAATGATCAGGTCATCCGTCCCGCGATTCTCTGGAACGATGGCAGAACCTTCCGGGAAAACGACTATCTGAATCAGGTGATCGGCAAGGAGAAGCTTTCCGAATATACGGCAAACATCTCCTTCACCGGATTTACTGCGCCGAAGATTTTGTGGATAAAAAACAACGAGCCGGAGAACTTTGCACGGATCAAAAAGATCATGCTGCCGAAGGATTACCTGGCATATCGTCTGACCGGCGTACATTGCACGGATGTATCGGACGCTTCCGGCATGCTGTTATTCGATGTGAAGAACCGCTGCTGGTCGGAAGAAATGTGTGAGATCTGCGGCGTTCATAAAGAACAGCTTGCAAAGGTCTATGAAAGCTATGAGACAGTCGGCACGCTGCTCCCCGAAATCGCGCAGAACCTCGGTCTGCCGGAAACCGTAAAGGTAGCAGCAGGTGCAGGGGATAACGCGGCGGCAGCAGTGGGAACCGGAACAGTTGGAAACGGTCAGTGCAATATTTCTCTCGGAACGAGCGGAACGATCTTTATTTCCTCCGATCAGTTTGCAGTGGATAAAAATAATGCGCTGCATGCCTTTGCCCATGCGGATGGACATTACCATCTGATGGGCTGCATGCTGAGCGCGGCGTCCTGCAATAAGTGGTGGATGGACGAGATCATCGGCACGAAGGATTATGGGACAGAGCAGGCGGCGATCACGAAGCTTGGCGAAAATCACGTTTACTTCCTGCCGTATTTGATGGGTGAGCGTTCTCCGCATAATGATCCGGATGCGAGAGGCACCTTTATTGGAATGACGATGGATACGAGCCGCGCGGACATGACGCAGGCGGTGCTCGAAGGCGTTGCCTTTGCCCTGAGGGATTCTTTTGAAATTGCAAAATCCCTCGGCATCCAAATCGACCGGACGAAGATTTGCGGTGGCGGTGCAAAGAGCCTTCTCTGGAAAAAGATTATTGCCAATGTGTTGAATGTGAAAGTGGACGTGCCGGAAACCGAAGAGGGACCCGGCTACGGAGCGGCGATTTTAGCGGCGGTTGCCTGTGGCGAGTACGCATCTGTGGAAGAAGCAGCGCAGAAGCTTTTAAAAGTCGTGGACACGGTGGAGCCGGATGCAGAGCTTGCAGCGAAATACGAAGAACGTTACGCGCAGTTTAAACAGATTTATCCGACGGTGAAGGAGCTGTTCGGAAAATTGAAGTGAGACACAGAAAGGAGATACGATCATGCAGATTTATGAAGTGACAGACCCTCTTTTTAAAGAGTATGGCAAAATCATCGACAGCGTGGAGCTGACAGAACTGCTGGCAGAGATGAAGCACACGCCGGTGCCGGAGGACGTGGTATATGTGGCTTCCGAGCCGAAGCTGGAAGCGCTTGCGGTCATGAAAGAGCTGACGGACAAAACCTATGGCGAGCTTCCGATCCAGATCGGCTATTGCAACGGTCATAACCGGAAATTAAACGCGCTGGAATACCACAGAAGCTCTGAGGTGGACGTAGCGGCAACAGAGCTGGTGCTGATGCTGGGAAAACAGCAGGACATCACAGAGGAGTTTACCTATGACACCTCGAAAGTCAAAGCATTCCGGGTTCCTGCCGGGACAGCGGTAGAGCTGTATGCGACAACCTTACATTATGCACCCTGCCATACAGAAAAAGGCGGATTCCAGTGTACAATTGTACTTCCGAAAGGAACGAACCTCGATCTGGAAAAAGACCATCAGGGCGGTGAAGACGGTCATCTGACTGCCAAAAACAAATGGCTGCTGGGACATCCCGAAGGCGGTCTGCCGGAAGGAAGCCCGATGGGACTGATCGGTGAAAACCTTTCCCTGGATTAAAAATTACAGGCAAAACAGTTCCTGTATATATAGTTTCAGACGTTGCGCCTGACATAAAAATGGAGGATTTTATCATGAAAAATTTACCTAAAGTGAAAATCGGTATTGTAGCAGTCAGCCGGGACTGTTTCCCAGAATCTCTGTCTGTCAACAGAAGAAAGGCTCTGGTAGAGGCTTACAAGGCAAATTATGACGTTGCGGATATTTATGAATGTCCGGTCTGTATTGTAGAGAGCGAGATCCATATGGTACAGGCTCTGGAGGATATCAAGCAGGCAGGCTGCAACGCGCTGTGCGTATATCTGGGCAACTTCGGTCCGGAAATTGCAGAAACCCTGCTGGCAAAGCATTTTGACGGTCCTGTCATGTTCGTGGCTGCAGCAGAAGAATCTCAGAATGATCTGGTCGGCGGCAGAGGTGACGCATACTGCGGTATGTTAAATGCAAGCTACAACTTAAAGCTTCGCAATGTAAAGGCATATATTCCGGAATATCCCGTTGGAACCGCAGCAGAATGTGCGGATATGATCCATGATTTTGTTCCGATCGCAAGAGCGATCATCGGTTTAAAGAGCCTGAAGATCATCAGCTTTGGTCCCAGACCGTTAAATTTCCTGGCTTGCAACGCACCGATTCAGCAACTCTACAACCTGGGCGTTGAAATCGAAGAAAACTCCGAACTGGATCTGTTCGAAGCGTTCAACAAGCACGCCGGGGATGAAAGAATCCCTGCAAAGGTAAAAGAGATGGAGGAAGAGCTGGGTGAGGGCAACAAAAAGCCTGAAATTCTGGAAAAGCTTGCACAGTATGAGCTGACCCTGCTCGACTGGGTAGAGGCACATAAGGGCTACCGCGAATACGTTGCAATTGCCGGTAAATGTTGGCCTGCATTCCAGACACAGTTCGGCTTTGTTCCCTGCTATGTCAACAGCCGCCTGACCGGTATGGGTATTCCGGTATCCTGCGAAGTGGATATTTACGGCTGCTTAAGTGAGTTTATCGGAACTGCAGTCAGCGACGATGTTGTAACCTTACTGGATATCAACAACAGCGTGCCCGACGATATGTATGAAGAGTCGATCCGGGGGAAATTTGATTACACCCATAAGGATACCTTCATGGGCTTCCACTGCGGCAATACCTGCTCCAGAAAGCTGGCGTTCTGCAGCATGAAGAATCAGATGATCATGGCGAGATCCCTTCCGGTTGAAGTGACAAACGGCACTCTGGAAGGAGATATTATCCCCGGTGATATCACCTTCTACCGCCTGCAGTCCACCGCGGACAACAAGCTACGGGCTTACATCGCACAGGGCGAGGTTCTGCCGGTTGCTTCTCATTCCTTTGGTTCCATCGGCGTATTTGCAATTCCGGAAATGGGACGCTTCTACCGCCATGTGCTGATTGAGAAGAACTTCCCGCACCACGGCGCAGTTGCCTTCGGCCATTACGGCAAAGCACTGTACGAGGTATTCAAATACATCGGCGTTCCGGTAGAGGACTTAAACTTCAATCAGCCCAAGGGCATGATGTATCCGACAGAGAATCCGTTCGCATAAAGCATATGGGAAAGGGCAAGAAAGATTGAAAAATAAAATTTTTCAATCGCGAGATTTGTGTCTGCGCGCACTTGACACAAACTCGACATGCGCAAAAAGCGTGCGCAGAAATGAGCGGAAAAAATGAGTAAATACAGGGAAAAGGCAGCAGCTCTGGCTGCACAGATGAATCTGGAAGAAAAAGTAGGACAGACGCTTTACACCGCTCCGGCGGTGGAGCGCCTTGGCATTGTGTCCTATAACTGGTGGAATGAGGCGCTGCATGGTGTGGCAAGAGCGGGCACGGCGACGGTATTTCCGCAGGCAATCGGCATGGCGGCGACATTTGATGAGGAGCTGTTAAAGCAGGTCGGCGATGTGATCGCGACCGAGGCACGTGCAAAATATAACGCACAGCAGAAAGCGGGCGACCACGATATTTACAAAGGACTGACGTTCTGGGCACCGAATGTGAATCTGTTCCGCGATCCCCGCTGGGGCAGAGGACAGGAAACCTACGGAGAAGATCCATATCTGACTTCCCGTCTGGCGGTCGGCTTTATTAAAGGTCTGCAGGGCGAAGACCCGGATCATTTAAAGGCTGCGGCGTGCGCGAAGCATTTTGCGGTGCATTCCGGACCGGAGGGCATCCGACATGAGTTCAACGCAGTCGTATCGAAGCAGGATCTGTATGAAACCTATTTGCCGGCATTCAAGGCATGTGTGCAGGAAGCGAAGGTAGAAGCCGTGATGGGCGCCTATAACCGGACAAATGGCGAGCCCTGCTGCGGAAGCAAGACACTTTTGCAGGATATCCTGAGAAAAGAGTGGGGATTTAAGGGTCACGTTGTCAGTGACTGCGGCGCGATTGCGGATTTCCACGAAAACCATAAAATTACCAAGACGCCGCTGGAATCCGCGACGATGGCGATGAACAATGGCTGTGACTTAAACTGCGGCTGCGTTTTTCCGAATTTGAGAGATGCGGTGCGCGGCGGCTATGTGGATGAAGCGCGTCTGGATGAAGCGGTGACAAACCTGATGGAATGTCGGATGAAGCTGGGAATCCTTGGCGATGAGAGACAGGAAGAACTGGATAAAATCGGTTACGATCAGGTAGATCTTGCTTCCAGCAAGGCACTGAACCAGACCGTTTCCAGAAAAAGCCTTGTCCTTCTGAAAAATGAGGACAATTTCCTTCCTCTTGACAAGAGCAAACTTCATACGATCGGCGTGATCGGTCCGAATGCGGATTCCAGAAAAGCGCTGGTGGGCAACTATGAAGGAACTGCATCCCGCTATATCACAGTGCTGGAAGGCATTGAGGATTATGTCGGGGATGATGTAAAGGTTTATTATTCCGAAGCCTGCGACCTCTGGAAGGACAGAACCAGTGGACTGGCACAGGCGGACGACCGGATTTCCGAAGCAAAAGCAGTCTGCGAGGTCAGCGATGTGATTATCGCGGTGATGGGACTGGATTCCAGCATCGAGGGAGAGCAGGGGGACGCCGGCAACGAATTTGCAAGCGGCGATAAAAAAGACCTGCTGTTCCCCGGTCTGCAGCGTGAGGTGCTTGAGGTCGCATATAGCAGCGGAAAGCCCGTGATCCTGGTATCCATGACCGGCTCTGCAATGGCGCTGGAATGGGAGGATGCGCACTGCAAGGCAATTCTGCAGGCATGGTATCCCGGCGCGGCAGGCGGAAAAGCTGTCGCAGAGGCGATTTTCGGAGAATACAGCCCGGAGGGCAAGCTGCCGGTAACGTTCTACCGCACCTCTGAGGAACTGCCGGAATTCACTGACTATGCGATGAAGGGACGCACCTACCGCTACATGGAAAAGGAAGCGCTTTATCCCTTCGGCTTCGGACTTTCTTATACCTCCTTTGAACAGGGAAAGACGAGCGCAGACCGTATGGAAATCGAGGCAGGCGGACAGCTTCGAATCAAAACTTCCGTAAAAAATACCGGAAAATTTGCAGGCGGACAGACCATTCAGGTTTATGTCAAAGCGCTTCGGGACAATACACCGAACGCGCAGCTCAAAGGCTTGAAGAAGCTTTCCCTGCAGCCCGGCGAGGAAAAAGAAGTGGGAATCGTGCTGGCTGACAAGGCGTTTGCTCTGTACGACGAGGACGCACACTTTATGCTGGAAGAAGGAGATTACGAGGTTTCCGTCGGCATGCAGCAGCCGGATCGCAGAAGCAGCGAGCTGACCGGACAGACCTGCAGTGTTCTGAAGGTACACTGCAGCGAGACAAAGGAGCTGTAAGGCAGCAATACGAACAAAAACAATAGAATGCACGCTCTGCGAGCATTCTATTGTCATGAACTACAGGACGCCCTGCACTGCAGGACGTCCTGTTTTGGATACAGAAAAAGAAATTTGCCTGACAGCCGGCAAAGCAGTGTCTTTTGGTTGTAATCGCGCGGACGAACAGGTACAATAGAGGGACAGCTAAAGGAAAGAGCAACAGAAGAAAGGAGCGCTGTATGAAGCGAAATACAAGCCGTAAGGCGGAAGAAGCTTATCTGGCGGAAACTCTGAGGGTCGTGCGTGACAACGTGTGGGAATATGGACAGGAAGTTGCGAAGATGCAGGAGGATATCGATGAAATGCTGGAGCATTATCATGATAACGATGCGGAAGTCCTGACGATCCTGAACAATACCGTAACCATGCACACCCATATGAAGCGGGCATTGGAGCGCAATGAAAAGGCGCTGAAAAAGCCCTACTTCGGGCGAATTGTTTTTCATGACGAGGCATTAAATAAAGAAGAATCCCTCTATATCGGACGGGGCGGCATCGCAAAGGATACCACCCACCAAATGGTGACGGACTGGCGTGCACCGGTGGCCAATGCCTATTATGAAAACGGATTGGGAAAATGCAGCTACCCCGTACCGGATGGTCAGCAAATGGAGATCGAGCTTTTGCTCAAACGGACGTATGAGATCGAGGATGCAAAGCTGATCGACTATTATGATTCGGAAGTCGTGGCAAACGATGAGCTTCTGACGCGGTATCTTGCAAAAAATAAAAAGGCAGTTCTGGGCGAGATTATTGCGACAATCCAGCAGGAGCAGAACGAAATTATCCGGAAATCGCCCTATCACAGCATGATCGTGCAGGGCGTGGCAGGCTCTGGCAAGACCACGGTGGCGATGCACCGGATTTCCTATATTTTATACAATTATGAAGAACGGTTTCAGCCGGAGGATTTTTATATCGTCGGCAGCAACCGGATTTTGCTGGACTATATCACGGGTGTCCTGCCGGATCTGGATGTGTATGGCATCCGACAGATGACGATGGAGCAGCTGTTTGTACGCCTTTTATATGAGGACTGGGACGAAACCTACCGCATCTGCCCGGTGCGCGATGCCGGGAAAGACGGTGCGGTGCGAGGAACCCTTGCGTGGTTTGAAAAGCTGCAGAAGTTTTGCAGCAGAGTGGAGTGGAACACGATCCCGAGGACGACGGTGTTGTTTAACCGGAAGCAGTTTGTAGAGGGGCTTCGGGACGGTCGTGTCGGTGTGTTCGATGAGAGCGGCGGCAAAAATGACCCGAAAGATATGGTCGTTTTGATGACAGGAGAGGCAATTGAACGTTATATCCGTCAGAATCCGTCCGTGTCCGCGCAGAGCAAGGTGCTGATGCTGCAGGAGCGTTTGATGGGAAAAGTGGAGGACGAATTTTTAGGAAAGGGCATAAGCTATACCTTAGAAGAAAAAAAGGCAATCCGCCGCTCAATGCGTAAAAGGTTCGGCGCAAGGCAATGGAAAAAATCCGTTTATGAGATGTATCATGATTTCCTGACAGAGCAGAAACAGCAGGGCGTCTGCGTCGAAGAACCGCAGGAGGAGCTGGATGTGTACGACCTGGCGGCACTTGCCTATCTGTATCGCAGAATGCGGGAAACGGAGGTCATCAGCGAGGCGCATCATATCGTTGTGGATGAAGCGCAGGATTTCGGTGTTATGGTCTATGCAGTTTTAAAAGAATGCGTCAGAAGCTGCACTTACACGGTCATGGGGGATGTATCCCAGAATATCCGCATGGATTACGGTATCAGCGACTGGGAAGGGGTGAAAAACATCCTGCTGACCGGAGAACGGGATAACTTTTGCGTACTGAGAAAAAGCTATCGAAATACCGTAGAAATTGCAAATTTTGCATCGGACATCCTGGCGCACGGAGAGTTCCCGGGGTATGGGGCAGAGCCGGTCATTCGGCATGGCGAAGCGGTTGGCATCCGACAGACAGCAGGAAGGGATCTGTACCGGGAAGCGGCAAAAATCTGCAAAGGATGGCAGACAGACGGTTTTGACACAATCGCGGTGATCTGCCGGGATCAGAAGCAGGCGCAGGAGACGGCAGAGCTTCTGCAAAAAGAGCTGCCGGTTATGCCCTGGGATCCGGAAAAAGCGTCGTTTGAAAAAGGAATCATGGTATTTCCGGTGGAATATACCAAGGGACTGGAATTCGACGCGGTTCTGCTGCTCAGCCCGGATCGGGAGTCCTATCCGATAGACGATGGACACGCGAAGCTTTTGTATGTCGCGGCGACAAGAGCACTGCACCGGCTGGAGGTTCTGCACACCGGCAACCTTACCGGGCTGATCGCAGACCCGATTCCGAAAAGGAACAAAAAGCGGGCGGACGATGCGGGACGTCGGACCGCGCCCGGCGATCAGCGGAGTACCGGTTCCGGTGCGCCCGTCTCACGCACGGCAGGACGGGCGGAGAAAACGTCCGACACGGCGCAGACATCGGCATCCGGTGCGAAGAAAAAGGTCGTCATCGTGCAGAATCCGCCCGGCGGACAGGAAGCACCGTTGCCATATGGAACGGGTGCGATGCAGGAAAGTGCGGACGCACGCAGCGCAGGCGGAAAAACACAGGGCAGTGCCCATCCGGCGGCAGCTGCACCCCGGCCGACGTCTGCTGGTGCCGGCTGGACGTCGCGCCCGAAGCCGGTTATTTCCGGTCAGCCGCAGAAAGCCCTCCATCCGCTGGCGTCGCTGTACGGGAGCAACAGCCAGACTGCACAGGGATCTGGCAGAGCTGTAGGCAGTAGACAATCTGCACAGGCAGCTGGCAGAACGGTGAACGGCACGGTACAGCCGCGTGTCACAGGCGATATGCATGCCAGCACAGCATCCGGTGTCCTTTCGTTCGGTGAACTTCCGGATACCGCGAAGCTGCGGGCGGCGGGACATGCGAAGATCGACCATTCGATTCGCTGGGTACAGCGTAAGGAGGACGGTCTGTATTTACAGAGCCGTTATGGAGTGACCCGTTTGAGCCCTGTCGGCAGCGGAATTCTGCGCGTCACTTTTTCACGGGGCGAGATGCCGCCGGTGCATCCTGCAATCGCCGTCACCCGGGTGGAGAAAAACTGGCAGATGCGCGAAAAACCGACGCTTGTGGAGATGCGAACGCCGGAAATGTATGTGGTTGCGGACAAAAAGACAGGTGCGCTGCGGTTTCTGGATAAGGACAGCGAAATCTTGCTGGAAGAAAGTAGACAGGATCGCTGCCTGATCGAAAATGCACCAAACGGTGGGCGCAGCAGGCTGTTTTTTGACTGGAAAAAAGGAGAAGGGCTCTATGCAGCAGGCGCGCTCGGTAAAGGCGGAATCCATCTGGAAAAGACGGCGCGGTGCATCTCCCATGGAGTCGAAAACGAACTTCCATATCTGATTTCCGACCGAGGCTATGGCATTTTGTTGGCATCGTCCAAAGAAGTGATCTTCTGCAGCCTGCCCGTATACGGAAACCAGATTTGTCTGGAAGGTACGCAGCAGCCGGATTATTATATTATTGTAGGGAAAAAATTAGAGACGCTGTTGAAGGCCTGCGCATATCTGTGCGGAAAGCTGTGAGAAAAAGCGTGTCTGAGGAATGGAGAAGCTATGAACATACTGGATATTGTTGGGCCTGTGATGGTAGGACCCTCCAGCTCCCACACGGCGGGGGCGGTGCGGATCGGTCAGACGGTGGGAAAGCTTTTGGGAGAACGGGTCGTGAATGCAAAGATCGGGCTGCACGGCTCTTTTCTGGCAACAGGGCGCGGACATGGAACAGACCGCGCGATTGTGGCGGGACTGTTGGGGCTGGCAGTGGACGACCCGCGGATTCCGGAAAGCTTCGCAGAAGCAAAAAAGGCAGGGCTTTCGTTTTCCTTTGAAGGAATCAGCCTTATGAATGCGCATCCGAATTCCGTTCGGCTGGAGGTGACCGGAGAGAGCGGGCGAAAGCTGGAAGCGATCGGTGCATCGATCGGCGGCGGACGGATCAGAATCTGCGAGATCGATGGACTGACTGCAAATTTTTCCGGGGAAGCTCCGACACTGGTTGTATACAATCAGGACAAGCCGGGCTGTATTGTAAAAGTAACGTCGCGCCTGGGCGAAGCCGGGATCAATATCGCGACGATGCAGGTGTACCGGGACGAACGCGGCGGACATGCCGTTATGGTAATCGAAGTGGATCAGGAAGTACCGCGGGAGCGGATTGCAGCACTGGAGCAGGAAGAGGGCATTGAAAAAGTAATCTACCTGTGTCTGGAAGAATAGGAGGCAGCAAAGATATGTATCGTTCATTGGAAGAGATCTGCAAGGAAGCTGCAGCGACAGGCTGCAGTTTCTGGGAGCTGATCCAAAAAGATGACTGCCGGGAGCGGCAGATTGCACAGGAGGAATCCTTTGTACAGCTGCAGCGCATGTACCAGGCGATGAAAGAGGCGGATCAGGACTACGACGAAACCCTGCATTCCCGCAGCGGACTGGTGGGCACGGACGGCGGCAAGCTGGAGCACTATGTGGAGCAGGAAGAGCCGATCTGCGGCGATTTTCTTGGGCGCGTGATGGAAAAGGCGGTCAAAATGGGAGAGTCCAACGCCTGTATGAAACGAATTGTCGCAGCGCCTACGGCGGGTGCGTGTGGCGTTGTGCCGGCAGTTTTTCTGAGCATGCAGGAAAAATATCATTATACGGATGAAGAAATGACAAAAGCGCTGTATGTGGCGGCCGGCATTGGAGGGGTAATCGCATCCCGGGCGTTTATCGCGGGCGCGCAGGGCGGTTGTCAGGCGGAAATCGGTTCGGCATCGGCAATGGCAGCAGGAGGTGCGGTGCATTTGCGGGGCGGCTCTGCAGAGGCGGTGGCGCACGCAGCAGCAATGGCACTGAAAAATCTGCTGGGTCTGGTGTGCGATCCGGTAGCAGGTTTGGTAGAAGTACCCTGCGTAAAACGAAACGTATCCGGCGCGGTTGTCGCCCTTTCGGCGGCAGACATGGCGCTTGCCGGAGTGCGCAGCAGAATTCCTCCCGACGAGGTGATTGACGCGATGCGGGAGGTCGGAATTTCGATGCCGGCATGTCTTCGGGAAACCGGAGAAGGCGGTCTTGCCGCGACGCCGGAGGGAATTAAAATGCGGGATCGCATCATGGACTGAGTATGCGCTGAAAAAAGGTCTGTGTATCTGAAAATGCACACTTTCGGAAGGCAAGATTTGTTGTAAACTATGGCTGTTTATGGTACACTTTTTCTATCTGAAACGTTTTGGGTCCGATGGGAGAGGGAAGGACATGGTTGGAGTTTGCCAGCGCCAGGATATGATGTTGTCTGGATGCGCTAGGACGCCAACAGACGTTTAACGAACGTGAAAATGACAGGAGAGAAAGCAGGAATGAAACAGAACAAAGAAGATTTTCTGACGGGTGTAGGAGCAGTAGATGCAGAGCATGTGGTTCTGCTGGATCTGACAGACCAGGTGGGTGCGCTTTTGGCAGATGAAAACATGCTGTTTAAATGTGCGGATATTCGACAGCTTTTAAAGCGGCTGGAGGATTACACGACGATGCACTTTACACATGAAGAGCAGCTGATGGAAAAGATGGGCTATGGCGGAATCGAAGAACAGAAGAAACAGCATCGGATGTTCGTGCAGAAGCTGGAAGAGTTTACCGATCGGGTATCGAAGCTTTCGCTCGGTACGCAGGACGCCATGATTCAGGATTTGTTTGAGTATCTGCAGCAGTGGCTGCAGGATCATATCAAAGTTGAGGATATGAAATATGCCAGATTTGCAATGGAAAAAACTAAAGGAGATTGTTGATCAGAGCGATAACATCGTTTTCTTTGGCGGTGCGGGCGTGTCCACGGAGAGCGGAATCCCGGATTTTCGCAGTACGGACGGTCTGTACCATCAGGAATACCGTTATCCGCCCGAGACGATTTTAAGCCATACCTTTTTTCGGCAGAATCCGGAAGAATTCTACCGGTTTTACCGTGCCAAGATGCTGGCGCCGCACGCAAAACCAAACGCTGCGCATAAAAAGCTTGCCCAGTGGGAAAAGGAAGGCAAATTAAAAGCGGTCATCACGCAGAATATTGATGGATTGCATCAGGCTGCCGGCAGCAAAACAGTGTTGGAGCTGCACGGAAGTACGCTCCGCAATTATTGCATGAAGTGCGGGCGGTTTTACGATCAGAATGCAATTCTGGAAAGCACAGGGGTTCCGCACTGCGAATGCGGCGGCGTGATCAAACCGGATGTCGTACTCTATGAAGAAAGCCTGGATCAGAAAGTGCTGAAAGAAGCGGTTTCTTTTATCAGCCATGCGGATGTGCTGATTGTCGGAGGAACCTCATTGGTCGTTTATCCGGCGGCGGGGCTGATTGATTACTACCGTAGCGATAAACTGGTTTTGATTAACCGGACGCCTACGGCGCGGGATTCGGCAGCGGATCTGGTCGTTACAGGCAGCATAGGGGAGATTTTTGATTCTCTGTAAAACGGAATCTTATAAGGAGATTTTCATGGATATTCAGGTCGGAGATGTGGTGACGCTGAAAAAACAGCATCCCTGCGGCAGCCGGGAATGGGAAGTCCTGCGGATCGGAGCGGATTTTCGGCTCAAATGTGCAGGCTGCGGTCACCAGATTATGATCGCACGCAGACTGGTTGAAAAAAATCTGCGTGATATTAAAAGAAAAGCTTGAAAACAATATGATTTCATGGTATTATAGATACCCGTGATATATATTCCTTGCTCCTTTTATTGGAAAGGGGCCAGAGACCAAAAGGAGGTAATTAGCATGAACAAGTACGAATTAGCTGTGGTTGTCAGTGCGAAAATCGAAGATGAAGAAAGAGCTGCGGTTGTTGACAAGTGCAAGGCGCTGATCGAAAGATTTGGCGGCACCATCACCAACGTTGATGACTGGGGCAAGAAGAGACTCGCTTACGAGATCCAGAAGATGAAAGAAGGCTTCTATTACTTCATCCAGTTCGAGGCTGAATCTTCTGCACCTGCAGAGATCGAAAGCCGTATTCGCATCATGGACAACGTATTGAGATACTTAGTTGTCAAGAATGAGACGAAGTAAGAAAGAGAGTCAATATGAATAAAGTTATTCTTATGGGCCGTCTTACCAGGGATCCCGAGGTTCGGTATTCCCAGGGAGACAACGCTATGGCGATCGCCAGATATACACTGGCTGTGGATCGGAGATTTAACCGCAATAATAACGATGAGAATTCCGCAGACTTTATCGGATGCGTTGCATTCGGCAAGAGCGCAGAGTTCGCAGAGCGGTATCTCCATAAGGGAACCAAAATTGTGGCGACCGGCAGAATCCAGACTGGTAGCTATGTCAATAAGGATGGCGTCAAAGTGTATACGACTGATGTTGTTGTGGAAGATCAGGAGTTTGCAGAGAGCAAGAACAGTGCAGCCAGTAACGATGGGGGTTACAATGGCGGCGGTTATAACAGTGCACCTGCAAGACCCCAGCCTGCTGCAGCGACAGACGGCTTCATGAACATTCCGGATGGAATCGACGAGGAGCTGCCGTTCAACTAAGCAAAATTTTTGTTTCACAAAAATTTTGCGCTACATCTCGAGCACGAAGTGTTTGAGATGTTTCCCGTTTTAATTTTCCGCTCGCGGAAAATTGCGCTGCTTCTCGGATGCAAAGCATTTGAGAAGTTTCTATATTCAAACAGGAGGTAAACCATCATGGCATTCAATAAATCTGAAAGACCTGACGCTCCCGCACGGAGAAGAGGCGGCATGCGCAGAAGAAAGAAAGTTTGCGTATTCTGTGGTAAGGACAATGTGATCGATTACAAGGATACCAATAAGTTAAAGAGATACGTTTCCGAGAGAGGTAAGATTCTTCCCAGAAGAATTACCGGCAACTGCGCAAAGCATCAGAGAGCTCTGACTGTTGCAATCAAGAGAGCACGTCATCTGGCACTTATGCCTTACGTTGCTGAATAAATCATCAGACATTTGGGACTGCCGTTTTTGTGAAATTCACGAACGGCAGTCTTTTTAAGTTAACAGTTCACTTGTACCGTTTGGGGGCAGATTTCATGCTCGCATGAAAATCTACCTACAAAAAGGTACGAATGGCGCGAGTGAACTGTACAACTGTACCTTTTTGTCGTACCCTGCGCGCAGATGCCAGTTATTTTTATGGAATTTTCCAAAAAGAAATGGTATACTGAATGCATGCTTCCAAAACGGGGCATTTTTACTGCAATCATACACAGAAATGATAAAGGTGCCTGTCTTTCTGACAGGGCATAGGTGTGTTTATGAGAACAAAAAAGAGAATTAGGCTGAAAGGCAGGCTGCGTATCTATATGCAGACCTCCCTTTATATGGGGATTTTACTCCTGATCGTGGATATCGGAACGTATTTTCTGGATGTCCGTGCAGGCTTTCTGCTGACCTGCTTTCTGCTGTTTTATTTTGGAATGATCATTTTACTGATGTTCTATAACAGACCGATCATTTTGAACGAGCTGATCAGCTTTGCAACGCAGTACGGGCAGGTACAGAAGACGTTGCTTCGGGATATGGCGATTCCCTATGCGCTTTTGGATGAAACCGGACGGGTCATCTGGTGCAACGATGCCTTCCGTGCTGCAATCCACAGCGAAAAAGGCTTTCATAAGTCGATTACCTATGTATTTCCGGCAATCACGCGGGAGCGTCTGCCGCAGGGCGAGCAGGAGGCAGAAATCGAGATCTCCTTTGAAGAGAGCGATTATATCGCGCATATTACGCGGGTATCGCTGCGGGGGATGATATCGGAAGACAGCGACGTTTTAGATGACGAGGATTATGACAGCTGCCTGTATGCGATGTACCTGTATGATGAGACCGCATTAAAGCTTGCGCTTCGGGAAAACGACGCGCAGTCGCTGGCAGTCGGTCTGATTTACCTGGATAACTACGAAGAGGCACTTGCGAGTGTGGAAGAAGTACGGCGATCCCTGTTAAAGGCGCTGATCGACCGAAAAGTAAACAAATATATTTCCAGCTTCGACGGAATCTGCCAGAATATCGAAAAGGATAAATATCTGGTTATTTTGAAGAAAAAATCCGTAATGCAGATGCAGGAGCAGCGCTTTGAACTGCTTGAGGATGTAAAGACGGTCAACATTGGCAATGAGATGGCGGTAACACTGAGCATCGGTATTGGTCTGGACGGTCTGGTTTATGCACAGAATTACGAATTTGCCCGCACGGCGATTGACTTTGCACTGGGACGCGGCGGTGACCAGGCGGTAGTCAAGATGCCGGACAAGATCAATTATTACGGCGGAAAGAGCCAGCAGGTAGAAAAAAATACACGTGTCAAGGCCCGGGTCAAAGCCCATGCATTGCGTGAAATCATCACGAGCAAGGACAATGTCCTGATTATGGGGCATAAGATCGGCGACGTGGACAGCTTCGGCGCGGCAGTGGGAATTTACCGGATCGCGCGGACACTGGAGCGGCGTGCACAGATCGTGTTGAACGATGTGACGACTTCGCTTCGCCCGATGGTCGATCTGTTTTTGAACAATCCGGAATATGAAAACGACATGCTGCTGACGAGCGCTCAGGCGTTGGAATGTGCGGGGCCCAATACCGTTCTGGTGGTTGTGGATGTCAACCGTCCGTCACTGACGGAATGCCCGGAACTCTTAAAAATCTGTAAATCCATCGTCGTTCTGGATCATCACAGAGCCGGAACGGAGACGATTGAAAACGCGACCCTTTCCTATGTGGAAACCTATGCGTCGTCCGCCTGCGAAATGGTATCGGAAATCCTGCAGTATACAAGCGATGGAATCCGGATCAAGAGCGAAGAAGCGGACAGCATGTATGCCGGCATGGTGGTAGACACGCAGAACTTTATGACAAAAACCGGCGTGCGCACGTTTGAAGCAGCTGCATTTTTGCGCAGAAACGGCGCGGACGTAACCCGTGTCCGCAAGCTTTTCCGGGAAAATGCGGCAGAATATAAGGCAAAGGCGGACGCTGTCAGCCAGGCGGAAATTTACCGCAATGCCTATGCAATTTCGATCTGTCATTCCGAGGGACTTGCGAGCCCGACTGTTGTGGGTGCGCAGGCTGCAAACGAGCTTCTGGATATCAGGGGCGTCAAGGCAAGCTTTGTCCTGACGGAATATCAGAATAAACTGTTTTTCTCAGCACGCTCCATCGACGAAGTCAACGTACAGGTCATCATGGAGCGGATGGGCGGCGGCGGACATTTGAACATCGCAGGCTGTCAGCTGGAAAATACGTCCGTGGAGGAAGGCATTATTGTACTGAAGCGGACGCTGGATAAAATGATTGAGGAAGGTGAAATATCATGAAAGTAATTTTACTGGAAGATGTCAAAGCACTTGGCAAAAAGGGACAGGTTGTAGAGGTATCCGACGGATACGCAAAGAACTTTATTCTGAAAAAAAAGCTCGGCCTGGAAGCGACCGGCGCTAACATGAACGATTTGAAACTCCAGAAAGCGAGAGACGAAAAGGTTGCGCAGCAGCAGCTCGACGCTGCAAAAGAGCAGGCGGCTTTGCTGGAAGAAAAATCCGTAACCCTGTCGATCAAGGCTGGCGAGGGCGGAAAGGCATTCGGCTCCGTATCCAGCAAGGAAATCGCAGCTGCCTACAAGGAGCAGTGCAATATGGAAATTGATAAAAAGAAAATTCAGCTTCCGGAGTCGATCAAGACCTTCGGCATGCATGAAGTGCCCGTAAAACTGCATCCGCAGGTAACCGGAAAGCTTCATGTGAAAGTAGTGGAAGCGTAAAGACAGAGGATAAGATTGAAAAATAAAATTTTTCAATTGCGGGATTTGTGTCTGCGCGCACTTGACACAAACTTGACATGCGCAAAAAGCGTGCGCAGAAATGAGCGGAAAACATGGCAGCAGCAGATGAGGCGATTTTAAAAAGGGTACTCCCCCACAGCATTGAGGCGGAGCAGTCGGTCATCGGTTCGATGATTATGGACCGGGAAGCGATTGTGGTTGCGTCCGAAATTATTACGGGAGAGGATTTTTATAACCGGCAGTATGGCGTGCTGTTTGAAACGATGGTGGAGCTAAACGACAGTGGCAGACCGGTGGATCTGGTCACGCTGCAGGACAAGCTCCGGGAAAAAGATGTGCCGCCTGAAATTTCAAGTCTGGAGTTTATCCGCGACCTGATTACGGCGGTGCCGACTTCTGCCAATGTAAAATATTATGCCGGGATCGTTGCGGAAAAATCCACACTGCGCAAGCTGATTCGGCTGAATGAGGAAATCGCGAACACCTGCTATGCAGGCAAGGAGGGTCTGGAAGAAATCCTTGAGACGACGGAGAAAAAGGTCTTTGATCTGGTTCAGCGCCGAAACACGGGTGATTTTGTCCCGATCCGTCAGGTCGTTATGAACGCGATGGATCGAATCGAAAAGGCTTCCCGCAATAAAGGAAACGTAACGGGAATCCCGACAGGTTTTATTGACCTGGACTATAAGACAGCGGGACTGCAGCCCTCCGACCTGATTCTGATTGCGGCGCGTCCTTCCATGGGCAAAACCGCGTTTGTCCTGAATATCGCACAGAATGTGGCGTTCAAGCAGGGAATGACGGTAGCAATGTTCAGCCTGGAAATGAGTAAGGAACAGTTCGTGAACCGACTGTTCTCCCTCGAATCCAAGGTGGACTCCCAGCATCTGCGTACCGGTAACCTGACCGATGCAGAATGGGAGAGCCTGATCGAAAGTGCCGGCGTGATCGGAAAATCCAATCTGATCATTGATGACACGCCGGGCATCACGATTGCAGAGTTACGTTCCAAATGCCGGAAATATAAGCTGGAATATGATTTGAAGCTGATCATCATCGACTATTTACAGCTGATGAGCGGCAGCGGCGGACGGTCTTCGGATTCCCGACAGCAGGAGATTTCCGATATTTCCCGTTCCTTAAAGGCACTTGCGAGAGAACTGCAGGTTCCGGTTATCGCCCTTTCCCAGCTGTCCCGTGCGGTAGAGCAGCGTCCGGAGCACAGACCGATGCTGTCCGACCTGCGTGAATCGGGAGCCATCGAGCAGGATGCCGACGTCGTAATGTTTTTGTACCGCGACGATTATTACAATCCGGATACGGAGAAAAAAGGCATCGCAGAAGTCATTATCGCAAAACAGAGAAACGGCCCGATCGGCACGATAGAGCTGGTATGGCTGCCGGACTATACAAAATTTGCCAATTTACAAAAGTAAACAGACGTGCGCACACTGCTTAAGCAGTGCGGCGGTACGTTTTAAAATCAGAACGACGAAAGAGAACAGAAGGCGGAAAAGATTTTATCCGCGCCTGTTCTTTTTTTACAGTTGTTTGTGAAGCAGGGAATGGAGGTTAAGATGACGGCAGAGGGAATGTATACGATTAAAGAAGCGGCAAAAAAGGTTCATGTCGAGGCGCATGCGCTGCGCTACTGGGAGGAAGAGCTGGGGCTTTCAATCAGCAGGAACGATCAGGGCTACCGACAGTACAGCGAGGAGGATATGGAGCTGCTTGAACGGATCCGCCAGTGGAAGGAGAAGGGAATGCAGCTCAAAGCGATCCGCCTGATGCTGTCGGAAAATGGCAGACTTTCCGTTCCGCAGGAAATCGTGCGGGAGGCACAGTCGATGCTGGAGAAGGGGGACGCAGGCGCTGCAGCAGCGCAGCAGGAACACGCACAGTGTGCGTTTACATCAGACAATTCGGATACGCTTCATTCGCAGCATGCGCTCACACCGGGCGGTGCCGATACGGTGGAGAACATCCTTCTGGATGAACGCAGCAGCAAGGCTGCAAAACTTCAGTATCTTCTGGAAAATCTCGTTTCCCGCGCAGTACAGGAGAGCAATGAGATGGTGTTAAAAGAGCTGGATTACCGGTTTCGGCAGATGGAAGAAAATGCGCAGGAGCGGGAACAGAAGCGGATGGAGCGGGAAGAGGAGCATTACCGGAAGCTGGACGAGCTGCTTTGCCAGAAAGGAAGAAGAAAGGGCAGACGGAGACGGTAGAAGGACGGGAAAGATTTGTGTCTGCGCACACTTGACACAAACCCGGTATGCGCAAAAAGCGTGCGCGAAAATGGGAAGACGCAAAAAAATAAGCGGAAGCCGATGAAAATCAACCTCCGCTTATTTTATGTGTTTTGCTTGTGTGGCTTAGACTCAGCCCTCAGAGATAGCGCCAACAGGACACTGACCTGCGCAGGAACCGCAGTCAACGCATTTAGCAGCGTCGATTTCGAATTTGCCTTCTCCCATAGAGATAGCGCCAACAGGACACTGGCCTTCACAAGAACCACATGAGATACAGGAATCACCAATTACGTATGCCATGATATAAATCCTCCTTTGAAATTTCTTTTTCTTATTTTAGCTCAAAAAGGCAAAATAGACAAGTACCAAATGGGGTACAAAACGGAAATTTAAAAACCCGCAAACCCGCATAAATACTGGGAAAACAGTAAGTTGAAACAAACTCAAGTAAGAGATGAACAACTATTTCCGGGACGGGAAAAAACAGGGGCAGAATGGAAGAAAAATGGACCGACCGGTTGCCAGATGAATGGGAATGTATTATACTGGTAAAGCTGATAAAGCGGCAGAAAACTGCCGACGGAAGAAAAAAGGAGGTTTGCCGGATGAGTAAATTCAATAAGGATATGACAATTGGTGAAGTACTGCGCATCGATATGAATGCCGCATCTGTCCTGATGGAAATCGGTATGCACTGCCTTGGCTGTCCTGCTTCTCAGGGTGAGACACTGGAAGAGGCTGCTATGGTGCATGGGATTCCGATCGAGAATCTGATGGAAATGCTGGATGAGCTGTAAAGCATTCAAAAATGCAGCTATTTTAAACAATAATATGTTTTTTCAGAGGGAC
Organism: Gallintestinimicrobium propionicum; assembly: GCF_025567525.1. NCBI lineage: Bacteria > Bacillati > Bacillota > Clostridia > Lachnospirales > Lachnospiraceae > Gallintestinimicrobium > Gallintestinimicrobium propionicum. The sequence goes on from NZ_JAOQJY010000002.1 coordinate 24,001, forward strand.
TGACGCAGGACTTGTGCACAGTTCCTCCTGTTGTTTTTTGGCAATGTGCAAGGAAGAAAAAAGAAAATGTATAAAACAATGTACATTGCGCAAAACTGTTGACACTTTCCGCGTTGGGAAGTAGAATTGGTACATAAAGAACAGCATGGGAATCATAAAAGAGGGATTCCTTGTTGATATTATTTATCATTTTTTTCATGTTACCAGAAGGAGGTAAATTTTCATGGCAGAAGCATGGAGAGGCTTTAAAAAAGATGGCCACTGGGATGTAGACGTCAACGTACGTAACTTTATCCAGACCAACTACACTCCCTATGATGGAGATGAGAGCTTCCTGGAAGGTCCTACCGAAGCTACAGATAAGCTTTGGGGCAGACTGCAGGAGCTGCAGAAGGAAGAGCGTGAGCACAACGGCGTTCTGGATTGCGAAACTGAGGTTGTATCCGGTCTGACCGCTTATGGCCCTGGCTATATCGATGAGTCTATGAAAGATCTGGAGCAGATCGTTGGTCTGCAGACAGACAAGCCTTTAAAGAGAGCATTTATGCCTTATGGCGGTATCAAAATGGCTCAGCAGGCTGCAAGCACATACGGCTTTGAAGTAAACCCGAAATATGACAAGATCTTCAATGAGTATCATAAGACTCATAACCAGGCTGTATTTGATGCTTATACAGATGAGATGAAGGTTGCTCGTCATACCCATATCGTTACAGGTCTGCCGGATACTTACGGCCGTGGCCGTATCGTAGGCGACTACAGAAGAGTCGCTCTGTACGGTATCGATTTCCTGATCCAGAAGAAACAGGAAGATAAGAAGAACTGCGGCGTAGGCGTTATGGATGAAGAGACCATTCGTCTGAGAGAAGAGATCGCTGAACAGATCAAAGCTCTGCAGGGCATGAAGAAGATGGCAGCTGTTTACGGCTACGATATCTCCGGCCCGGCTACAACCGCTAAGGAAGCTGTACAGTGGTTATACTTCGGTTACCTTGCAGCAATCAAGACCCAGAACGGTGCAGCTATGTCCGTTGGACGTATCTCCACATTCCTGGATATCTATATTGAAAGAGACTTAAAGGAAGGCACCCTGACCGAGAAAGAAGCTCAGGAGCTGATCGACCATATGACCATGAAGTTCCGTATGGTTAAGTTCGCTCGTATTCCTTCTTACAACCAGCTGTTCTCCGGTGACCCTGTATGGGCTACTCTGGAAGTTGGCGGTATCGGCATGGATGGCCGTCACATGGTTACAAAGAACGACTATCGTTTCCTTCATACTCTGGAGAACATGGGACCCAGCCCGGAGCCGAACCTGACAGTTCTGTACTCCAGCGCGCTTCCTGAAAACTTCAAGAAGTATGCAGCTAAGATTTCCGTTAACACATCTTCCATCCAGTATGAGAACGATGATGTTATGAAGCCTATCTGGGGCGATGACTACAGCATCTGCTGCTGCGTATCCGCTACTCAGACTGGTAAGGAAATCCAGTTCTTCGGCGCTCGTGCAAACCTGGCTAAGTGCTTACTGTACGCGATCAACGGTGGTAAGGATGAGAAGCATCTGGACAAGAACGGCAAACATATGCAGTGTGGTCCGGAAATCGCTCCTATTACTTCCGAGTACCTTGATTTCGATGAAGTTATGCATAAATATGATATCATGCTTGACTGGTGTGCATCTCTGTATGTAAACATCCTGAACCTGATTCATTACATGCATGACAAATATTACTATGAAGCAGCTGAGATGGCTCTGATCGATACCGATGTAAGAAGAACATTCGCTACCGGTATTGCAGGTCTGTCCCATGTAGCTGACTCTCTGTCCGCTATCAAATATGCAAAGGTTAAAGTTATCCGTGACGAGCAGGGCTGTGCTGTTGACTTCCAGATCGAAGGCGACTTCCCGAAATACGGTAACGATGATCCGAGAGCAGACGAATTTGCTGTATGGCTTCTGAAGACCTTCATGGAGAAGATCAAGAAGAACAAGACCTACAGAAATTCCGAGCCTACAACTTCCGTACTGACCATTACTTCTAACGTAGTATATGGTAAGGCTACCGGCGCTCTTCCGGATGGCAGACCGGCATACACACCTTTCGCTCCTGGTGCTTCACCGTCTTACGGTGCAGAGAAGAGCGGCCTGCTGGCTTCCCTGAACTCTGTTGCTAAGCTGCCTTACGAGTACGCTCTGGATGGTATCTCCAATACTCAGACCATGGCTCCCAGCGCTCTGGGTCACGACCTGGATGAGCAGAAGAACACTCTGGTAAGAGTTATGGACGGTTACTTCGATCGTGGTGCTCATCATCTGAATGTAAACGTATTCGGTACAGAGAAGCTGTTAGATGCACAGGCTCATCCTGAGAAGCCTGAGTACGCTAACTTCACCATCCGTGTATCTGGTTACGCTGTTAAGTTCATCAGCCTGACCAAGGAACAGCAGGATGACGTTATCGCAAGAACCTGCCATAAGTCTCTGTAATTTAACTACAGTTTTTAACAGGTGTATTTTAAAGGAGTCGGGCAGCTTGCCCGGCTCCTTTTCTCGACCAGATTTCTGGTCGAGAAAAGCCCTCCGGGTGGATCGCACTGCGGCGGCGTGGAAACAAGTCGCTTACGCGACCCGCCGCAGGCGGAGGAATCCCGCAAGCGGGATTCCATTTACACGGGCAAAATGCGCAGCATTTTGTCCCGTACTCGACCAGGTCCCTGGTCGAGCATAAAACATCCGTTATGTGGAATAATGGATAGTAAAATACAGCAAAAGGAATACCTCGTGCTGCCCGCAGGGGATGACTGCAGCGATGTCTGACGCATATCCGCAGTGAATGCCTGCAAGGCAGGGAAAGGACGATATGATTAAAGGCAGAATTCACTCGTTGGAGTCTTTTGGGGCAGTAGATGGTCCCGGAATCCGTTATCTGATTTTCTTAAAGGGATGTAATATGCGCTGCCAGTATTGCCACAACGTAGATACCTGGAATCCGGAGACGGATAACCTGATGACGGCAGACGAACTGTTGGACAAGGCAGAACGTTTCCGCAGCTACTGGGGCAAAGAAGGCGGCATTACCGTCAGCGGCGGTGAGGCGCTTTTGCAGATTGATTTTTTGATTGATCTGTTCCGAAAAGCGCATGAGCGCGGCATCAATACGACGCTGGATACTTCCGCACAGCCGTTTACAAGAGAAGAGCCGTTTTTCTCCAAATTTAACGAACTGTTGAAGTACACCGATCTGGTTATGCTGGACATCAAGCATATCGATGATGAAGAGCACAAAAAACTGACCGGTCATACGAATAAAAATATTCTGGATTGTGCAAGATATCTTTCCGATCAGGGTATCAAGATGTGGATCCGTCACGTACTGGTTCCCGGCATTACGGACAAAGACGAGTATCTGATTCGTACAAGAGAGTTTATTGATACGTTGAAAACGGTTACCAAGGTTGAGGTGCTTCCGTACCATACACTTGGCGCATACAAATGGAAAGAGCTTGGAATTCCCTATAAGCTGGAGGGGGTAGAACCTCCGACAGAGGACAGAATTCAGAATGCGAAGAAGATTCTGGAATTTAAAAAATAAAAAAGAGGCGGTGCGCAGATAATAAAGGAAACGCGCGCTGTAAAAAAGCTCCGGCAGGAAGTCCTGCCGGAGCTTTTTGTAACCTTTAAATTGCGGCGAGCGTCTGCAGTGCGTTGTTTTCCGTCACAAGCTCATAGTGTTCTTTAAAATATGCTTCACTGCCGGCAGCGGAGCGCTCGAGACGTCCGTATTCGGAAGCAATGTTGCAGATCCGGTTGAAATCCTTTACGGAAGTCTGATCCATTTTGAGGATCAGCAGATAAGAGTCGTTTTTACGGTTTCTGTAAAGGGTATTGTGACCGGTGTAAAAATCGTTCACCACATGGGAAAGGCGAAGCAGCGTGTGCATGGAAGGAAAGGAGAAAATCCGTGCCTCCTGGGGCTGTTTTACCTCTGCTGTAGCTGTGGTTTTGTCTTCTTTGGAAGCAGGGGCTGTCGGAGTGCCTGCAGTCTGTGCATGACGGCTTTCCTGGATCTGACGGAACAGGTCGAAAATACTGTCGGTGTTGTCAGAGCTGCTATCGGAAAAGTCGTCGGGATCGATCTCGTCGTCATCCTCCATTGCGGGAGCAAATTTGGAAAAGCGCGTGTCGAGCTCCTCCGGATCTTCCACTTTGGTGATTACTAAAACGATGCAGTCGGCATTGAGCGGGATCGCTTCTATCATAAGAGGAATGTCATCCGCTTCAAATCCGAATTTGGCGGAGGCCTGCTGCATCATGTCGCGGAACAGGCTTTTGGCTTTCTCAGTGCCGTATGCCAACTCGCTGATTTTGAGCTCCCGGTCAGCCAGATCGGCTTTGGTCAGGGTACAGCGGATCTGATGGTCATTCACTTTTTCTATTTTCATATAATCACATCCTTACTTTATAAAATACTTACGGAATCCTGCCGGTGTGACGCACAGAAACGAAAAATTTGCGTTCCTGTGAGAGTTATCATATACACAAGAAAGTGCAAAAGTCAAGCGCATGGGGAAACAGTTTCTTGTTTTTTTAGAAATTGCTTGATTGTATGGTCGGAATCCGTTATAATACAAGCCAGAGATGGTTCCGGACAGTCCGTGTCGGAGCGGAGGTTTGCAGGATACCGATTTTATACCAATCATCAGGGACAGCCATGCTGATATGGCTGCATTCTTATGAGAGAACATCAGCGGCAAAGTTGTTCTCATCATTCTTTATAGTATGTAGCAGTCTCGTAGAGTTATGTGACTCTATCGGAAATTCAAAAATTCAAAATTTACCAATTATCATAACGATGAAGTATTTTTTAATATTTTTACGACTATTTATTTGGTGCTTGTATAGGTGTCAGGACACAGTCTATCCATCTCGTTATCGTTTTCGCTTTTGTTCCGGATCTGAACAGGAATATATATCACGCGGCTCCTTTTTGGGACAAAAGCGCATTGGCAAAGGAGAACTGCCATGGGAAGATTAAAAACGGATACCTGGGAACGGATGCTGGAGCAGATGGAACAGGAAGGCGTCGGATTTTATCTGAATGGGAAAAAAACTGCGCCGAGGGAAATTATCCGAACCTGCTGCATGCGGGAAAAGGCTGTATACATGCCGGATTTTGTCATGGATGAGGAAGGAAAGCTCTGCGAAGTCCGGTACGATGAAGTGACAAAATGGTAAACAGATAGGAATGTCATGAATGGTTGGAGGTACTGATATCGGTTTGGAAAAGCGTAGAAAAAGGAACCCCATTTCCATAGATGCTGCAGAAAGCCGATATTGGAGAAGCTGCGGTTTACAGGCGGTCTGTGGATCGCAGCCGGACCTTTAACGGATCGGGAATACTGTTCGGAATGCCGGACAGTATTCTGCGGTTCGTTCGAAACAGAGAGTGTACAAAAAGAGATGGACGTTTTGTCGGTTGTCGTATTTTCAGGCGGTCCGGACAGGGACAGATTGCGGCAGATCCCCTGAAAATCTGACAAATTTGTAATGACGCTGTCTGGAAGGTGTGTTACACTATAACGTGTGTGGGTGAAAAAGAGAAAACACAGGAGATACAGACAAATGAAAAGGAAAGTAATACCGGTGTTAATCGGACTGTTGCTGATTGTTCTGATTCTGGCAGGCGCTGCGGGCGTTTTTTTGTTCCAGAGATATTCCGGTTCGAAGGAAGAAGCGGATTTAAACGCATATTTCGGGCTGAACGGTTCACAGGAGGTCGCGATTGTCTGGAATCAGGAGCTGACAGAGGAAAAGGGACTGCTGCAGGATGAGCGCTGCTATCTGAAGCTGGATACGGTTCATGAGATGCTTAATGAGCGGTTTTATGTGGATCATAATGAAAAGCTGCTTTTGTATACCCTCCCGGAGGAAACGGTACAGATTGGAATCGGGGAGCAGACTGCAGACGGTTATACAGCGGCTGTGGAGCAGGACGGGGACGTCTGGCTTGCACTGGATTATGTAAAGCAGTATTCGGATTTTAATTATACATTGTATACAGAGCCCAACCGGGTTGTTTTGACGACCAATTGGGATACGCTTCAGAGCGCAGAGCTGAAGAAGAACACAGCACTTCGCGTCAGGGGCGGTGTCAAGAGCGAGATTCTGCAGAATCTGGAAAAAGGGACGAAGGTCACTGTTTTGGAGGAGATGGAAAACTGGGATCAGGTGCAGACGCAGGATGGCTATATCGGCTATGTCCAGAAAAAGCACTTGACAGATCCGGCAGAGGAAACTCCGGTGAAGGACACCGGATATGTGGAGCCGGATTATACCGGCAATCTGCGGGACCATAAAATTGATCTGGCGTGGCATCAGGTGACCGTAGAGTCGGCAAATTCCACGTTTCCGGGTGTTATGAGCGGTGTGACAGGCGTTAATGTAATTTCTCCGACCTGGTATTCTCTTTACGATAATACGGGCGTTGTGGATGGGATTGCCAGCCCCTCCTATGTGCAGCAGGCACACGCCCTCGGTCTGGAGGTGTGGGCACTGATTGATGATTTTACGCATCGTGAGGATAACGGCGTTGACCCGCAGGAAATCCTATCTTATACGAGTAAGCGGACTGCGATTATCGAGGTTCTGATGAGTGAGGCAGATCGCTGCGGCTTTGATGGAATCAATGTGGATTTTGAAAAGGTGACCGAGGATGGAAGTCAGGATTATATCCAGTTTATCCGGGAGCTGTCCGTAGCGTGCAGACAGAAGGGGCTTGTGCTTTCCGTCGATAACTATGTGCCCCACAACTATAACGCACATTATAAATGGGCGGAGCAGGGCGTGATGGCAGACTATGTGATTATCATGGGCTATGACGAGCACTGGGGCGGTTCTGAGGTTGCTGGTTCCGTAGCTTCCCTTGGCTATGTGACCGAAGGAATTGAGCGGATGACGCAGGAGGTTCCTTCGGAGAAAGTCATCAATGCAGTTCCGCTGTATACAAGAATCTGGACGACTGCAGAGGACGGCGCGGTGACGAGCCGTGCAGTCGGGATTCAGACTGCTTATGATTACATGAACAAAAATCAGGCGGCTGCGACCTGGGACAACAGCGTTGGACAGAATTATGTAGAGTTTGAGACGAGCGATGGAACCGTGCAGATCTGGCTGGAGGACGAACAGTCCCTGGAAGCCAAAATCAACGTGATGAAGGAGCACAACCTGGGCGGCATTGCAGCATGGAAGCTGGGCTTTGATGATGGACGCAAAAATATCTGGGGCGTCATCAGTGGATTTGCGGCAGAGTAAACAGACATAGAGAAGCGGAAGATGCCATACAATAGAAAAAAGCGGGTGAGGCTTTTTCAGGTATGGGACGAAAAGAAATGCAGAGTCTTTTTTCTCTGATAACGGCGGCAGTATTTTTTACTGCCGCTTTTTTTACAGGAAGACAGGCCGCTGTGCTGACCGGAAAGTTTCGGGTAGAGAGGGAGCAGAGTAGACAGAGCCGGACGAAATACTGCGTTGTGGTTGATGCGGGACATGGCGGAGACGATCCGGGGAAAATCGGCACAGCAGGAACGCTGGAAAAAGAAATCAATCTGGCGATTGCGAAGCGGTTGGAAACATTGTTAAAGCAGGCGGACGTTGCGGTTGTAATGACGAGAACGGACAATAACGGTTTGTATGATGAAAATGCGTCCGGGAAAAAAGTGCAGGATATGAAGCGGAGAGTGTCGATGATGGAAGAGGCAAAGGCGGATCTTGCGGTCAGTATTCACCAGAACAGCTATCCCGATCCGGCGATCAAAGGGGCGCAGGTTTTTTATTATACCTCGAGTGTCGAGGGAAAGCAGTTTGCAAAACGCCTGCAGGAGCGCCTGGTAAAAGGACTTGACCCGCAGAACCATCGGCAGGCAAAGGCGAATGACAGCTACTATCTTTTGAAAAAAACAGCATGCCCTATCGTCATTGTGGAGTGCGGATTTTTGAGCAATCCGCAGGAAGAAGCGCTGCTGACAGACAGCGTTTACCAGGAACGGGTGGCGTGGAACATCTTTATGGGGATTATGCAGGAGCTGAAAACGAAGAAGGCGTAGTACCGTATTTTTCACTATTTAAACTCCTGCGAAAATGTGGTAAACTGTAGTGGACACGAAGGGAAACCAAGGGCACTGAAGGCGGCATTTGATTCATGACAATAGAATGCTCGCAGAGCGTGCATTCTATTGTTTTTACGTGTCCACGAAGGGGCGGGTCACCTGCAAAGCAGGCGCAAGGGCGTCAGTGTGTACTCGCAAATAAAAACTGTCCGGGAACACTCTTTCCGAATCGGACAATCTATCTTTTCTATCGAACACAGCATAGATGGGCTGTGTTTTCATCAGGC